>JBJTVI010000329.1:0-7927 GCA_046081145.1 Rubrivivax sp. | reverse complement strand
CGAGCACCCGCCAGAAGCTCATGGAGCTGGAGGATCCCGACGCGAGGCTGCGCCTGGTGGATGGGTTCCTGCGCAGCCGCGGCGTCGTCAAGGGCTGAGCAGCCGGCGTACGGGCGCGGGCAGGCCCAGCCCCAGCGCCTCCTGCAGGCTCCACCACCGGCCCGGTCCCGGCACCTGCACCCGGCGCGCCCGCTCTTGCGGCGTGAGCGACTCGGGCAGGCACCAGCGCAGGGGCTGCAGCTCCCAGTCGAGGTGGGTGAGCACGTGCACGAAGGGCTCGAGCCAGGCGCCCCGGCCCGGCCAGGGTGGCAGGGCTGGATCACTCCACTCCGGCAGGCTCCACAGGCCGGCCCAGACGCCGCGCTCGGGGCGCTGCTCGAGCCACACCTCCTGCCCGTGGCTGAGCCACAGGAGCGCGGTGCGGCGCGAGGAGCGGCGGGCGCGGCGCGTGCGCACCGGGTAGACCTCGGGCCGCCCCTGCGCGCGGGCGACACACTGGGCCTGAAGCGGGCATTGCTCGCAGGCCGGGCGGCTGCGCGTGCACACGCCCGCGCCGAGGTCCATCAGGCCCTGGGTGTAAGGCTCGATGCCGCGCGGCGGCAGCATGGCCTGTGCAAGCTCCCACAGCACGAGCTCCTGGCGGCGCTCGCCGAGATCACCCTCGAAGCCGAGCGCCCGCGCCAGCACCCGTTTGACGTTGCCGTCCAGGATCGCCGCACGCTCCCCGAAGCAGAACGCGGCGATCGCCGCCGCGGTGGAGCGTCCGATGCCCGGCAGGGCCTGCAGCGCCGCACTGTCCCGCGGGAAGCTCCCCGCGTGCAGCGCCACGACCTGCTGCGCGCAGCGGTGCAGGTTGCGCGCGCGGCTGTAGTAGCCCAGCCCACTCCACAACGACAGCACGTCCTGCAAGGGTGCGGCAGCCAGGGCCGACACATCGGGAAAGCGCGCCAGGAAGCGGCCGTAGTAGCCCAGCACCGTGGCCACCTGCGTCTGCTGCAGCATCACCTCGGAAAGCCACACCCGGTAGGGGTCACGCGTGCCCTGCAAGGGCAGGCCATGCCGGCCGTGGCGCTGCTGCCAGTCGATCACTCGCTGGGCAAACCCGGGCGGCAGGTCGGGAGCAGCAGGGGGCGCAGCAGCAGGGGGCATGACTGCAGGGGGCGCGGCTCCGGGCCGGCGCTGGGCGCCCTTCACCGCCGCTGGCATGCGCGGCAGAAGTAGGTGGCGCGCTGGCCCTGCACGATCCGCCGCACGGGCGCAGCGCAGCGCGGGCAGGGTTCGCCCTCGCGGCCGTAGACGCAGGCCTGCTGCTGGTAGGCCCCGTCCATCCCGTGCGCATCGCGAAAGTCGCGCAGTGTCGAGCCCCCGAGCGTGAGCGCGCGCGCCAGGGTCTGGCGCACCGCCTCCAGCAGCCGCGCGGCGCGCAGCCGCCCGATGCGGTGGGCAGGGGTGCGCGGGTCGATCCCGGCAGCGTGCAGCGCCTCGCAGGCGTAGATGTTGCCGGCTCCTACCACGGCCTGCCCGGACAGGAGCACCTGCTTGATGGGCGCGCGCCGCTCGCGCAGACGGGCATGGAAGCCGGCCGCATCCAGGGCGGCATCGAAGGGCTCCGGGCCCAGGTTGGCCAGCAGGCGTGCCGCCGGCTCGGCCTGCATCCCGGCAGACCAGACGACGGCCCCGAAGCGCCTGGGGTCGTGCAGCCGAAGCGTGCCGCGCGTGGTCAGCAACTCGAAGTGATCGTGGGCACCGGGCGGCGCGAGCGATTCGCCCAGCAGCAGCGAGCCCGACATGCCCAGGTGGATGAGCAGCCCGCCCGGAGTGTCGGGCGGGTCGTGCGGGCCGCAGGCCGGTGCCTGTGCCGCACCCAGCGGCAACCAGATGTACTTGCCGCGGCGCTGCGCGAGGCCCACGGTGCGGTGCACGAGTAGCTGCGGCGCGCACCCCAGGGGCCAGCGCAGAGGTTTGCCCAGGCGCGCGCCAGTGACCACCGCCCCCTGCAACCCGGGGGCGATCGTGCGTCGTGTCACTTCGACCTCAGGCAGCTCGGGCATCCGACCATTATGTGAGAATGGTCCGGTGATGCTTCATCGTGCGCCTGCCCGCGCAGCTCCTGCCTGGCGTCCCTGGCTGCTGGCTGCGATGCTGGGCATCGCGGGCGGTTCGGCCGTGCCCCCCGCACGGGCCCAGACAGGCCCGGCAGCCGAGGCGCCGGGCGCCAACTCGCGCATCGACGCCCCCCTGTTCTACCAGCTGCTGATTGGCGAGATGCAGCTCCAGCAGGGCCAGCCCGGCGCGGCCTACAGCCTCTTCCTGGATGCCGCCCGACGCACGCGCGACGAGCAGCTCTTTCGCCGCGCCGTGGACATCGCGCTGCAGGGCCGCGCCGGCGACGAGGCCCTGGCGGCCGCGCGCAGCTGGCGCGCCACGCTGCCCGACTCCGTCGAGGCGGTGCGCACACAGCTCCAGATCCTGGGCGCGATGAACCGCGTGGCCGATTCGGCCGAGCCCCTGGCCCAGCTCCTCACCCTCACGCCGCCGGCCCAGCGCGAGGCCCTCGTGGCCTCGCTGCCCCGCTTCTTCGGCCGGTCGGCCGACCGCCCTGCCGTGGCCGCCCTGCTCGAGCGCACGCTCACCCCCTTCCTGGGCGCGGGGCCGCTGCGGCCCGTGGCGCGCAGTGCGCTCGGCTCGGCCTGGCTGGCCGCCGGGGATCGCGCGCGCGCACTGGCACTCGCCCGGCGCGCCGCCCAGGATGATCCGGATGCTCCGGGGCCGGCCGTGCTCGCGCTCGAACTCGCCCAGCGCGATCCCGAGGCGGAGGCCCTGGTGCGCACCTACCTGCAGCGGCCCGATGCCGCCGCCGGGGTCCATCTGGGTTATGCCAGGTTGCTGTGGGAGGGGGGCCGGGCTGCGCCGGCAGTCGAGCTGCTCGGGCGCGCCACGCAGCGCTTCCCCCAGTTCGCGCCGGCTTTCCTGATGCTCGGGGCGCTGGAGCTCGAGCTCAAGCACCTCGATGCCGCGGAGTCGGCACTCACGAGCTACATCGACATCCTGCGCCGAAACGCCACCCTCGCGAACCCGGCGAACCCCGCGAACCCCACGAACCCCACGAACCCCACGAACCCCTCGAGCCCCGCGAACCCGGCGAACCCCGCCAGCCCCGAAGACGACGACGATGCCGAGGAGCCCGCCCTTGCCGGCGCCCAGCAAGCCTGGCTGATGCTGGCCCGGGTGGCCGAGCAGCGCGGCGACTTCGCCGCCTCCGAGGGCTTCCTGGCGCGCATCAACGACCCCAACCGGACCCTCGAGGTGCAGACCCGGCGTGCCGCCCTCGCGGCCCGGCAGGGCCAGGTGGCGCAGGCGCGCGAACTGCTGCGCCAGGTGCCCGAGCGCGGCCCGGCGGACGCCCGGGCCAAGCTCATGGCCGAGGCGCAGATGCTGCGCGACGTCAAGCGCTGGCAGGAAGCCTACGAGGTGCTGGAGGCCGGCGCACAACGCTGGGCGCAGGATGCCGATCTGCTCTACGAACTCTCGATGGTGGCCGAGAAGCTCGACCGGCTCGACGACATGGAGCGGCTGCTGCGGCGCGTGATCGCCCTCAAGCCCGAGAGCCAGCATGCCTACAACGCCCTGGGCTACTCCCTGGCCGACCGTGGCCTGCGGCTGCAGGAGGCGCGCGAGCTCATCGGCAAGGCCCTCGAGCTTGCCCCGGGCGACCCCTTCATCACCGACAGCATGGGCTGGGTGGAGTTCCGGCTGGGCAACCACCCCGCCGCCCTGCGCCTCCTGCGCGAGGCCTACGCAGCCCGGCCCGACACCGAGATCGCCGCCCACCTGGGCGAGGTGCTGTGGGTGATGGGCCAGCGCGAGGAGGCCGTGCGCATCTGGCGCGAAGGGCGCCAGCGCGACGCTGCCAACGACGTGCTGCGCGAGACGCTGGCGCGGCTCAAGCCACCGCTGTGAGCCGGGGCTCCGGTAGTCGGCCGACTCGCCGGCTGGCAGCCGTGGCCAGGCCAGACGCCCGGCTGCGTCCCGCAACTGGCCTGGTTGTCCTGCTCACCCTGGGCGGCTGCGCCTTCGTGCCGCCCGCTGCCCCGCCGGCGCCCTCGGCGCAGGCCGTGCCGGCCGAGAGCCGTTCGTGGTCCGGCCGGATCGGCTGGAGCATCGCCGCCACCCCCGAACAGCCCGCCCAGCAGGCCAGCGCGGGGTTCGAACTGCGCGGCAGCGCGCGCGAAGGTTCGCTCGAGCTCACCAGCCCGGTAGGCACGCTGCTGGCGCGTGCCCGCTGGCGCGCCGGCGTGGCGGAGCTAGAAAGCCCGCAGGGCCGCAGCCGCCACGACGACCTGGCCTCGCTCTCGCGCGCCGCCTTCGGAGACCAGGAGATGCCGCTGGCCGCGCTCTTCGACTGGCTTCTCGGCCAGCCTTGGCCCGGCGCCCCCCACGAGATGCAGCCTGCGGGCTTCTCCCAGATGGGCTGGCTCGTGGATGTGCAGGCCCTTGCCCAGGGGCGGCTCACCGCGACCCGGCCGGCCGCACCGGCCGCACCGGCCGCACCGGCCATCACGCTGCGCGTGCGCCTGGAGGCCATGCCATGACAGGCTTGCGCACCCTTTCCGATGTGCCGGCGCCGGCCAAGCTCAACCTCTTCCTGCACGTGGTGGGCGGGCGCCAGGACGGCTACCACCTGCTGGAGTCGGTCTTCGTGCTCATCGACTGGGCCGACACGCTGCACCTCGAGCTGCGCGCGGACGGGCGGCTGCAACGCCACGACCTCGGCGAGCCCCTGCCCCCGGATGACCTGTGCCTGCGCGCCGCCCGCGCACTGCAGCTGGCCGCCGGCGTGAGCCAGGGCGCCGACATCTCGATCGACAAGCGGGTGCCCTCGGGTGCCGGCATGGGGGGCGGCAGCTCCGACGCCGCCACCGTGCTCCTGGCGCTCAACCGGCTGTGGGGGCTGCAGTGGGAGCGTGAGCGGCTGCTGCGCCTGGGGGCCACGCTGGGCGCGGACGTGCCCTTCTTCCTCTACGGGCAGACGGCGCTGGTGCAGGGCATCGGCGACGTGCTCTCCCCCCTGGCGCTGCCACCGATGCGTCTGGCCGTGCTCAAGCCCGCCGCCTCACTGCCCACCGCCGACATCTTCAGGAGCCCCCTGCTCAGGCGCGACACGCCATCGGCTATACTCGCAGGCTCTCTTGAGAACGCAGCACTGGCCGCTCTGGCGTCGGGCGCGCACTGGGGTCGAAACGACCTTCAGGCACCGGCCGAGGCGCAGTGCCCCGAGGTGGCACAGGCTGCCCGGTGGCTCGAGCAACGCTTCGGCAACAGCCGGATGACGGGGTCGGGCAGCGCGGTGTTCGCAAGGGTCGGCTCGGGTGACCCACCCTTGGCGACATGGCCGGCGCAAGCGGATGCGCTTCCCGTCGGCTGGGTCGGCCGCCTGTGCCGCAGCCTGCCCCGTCACCCCCTGGCGGACTGGGCCTGCTGAAAGCCGGTTTCAAGGTCGGCGCGAGCCGTCCTGTGTAGGGGAGTCGCCAAGTTGGTTAAGGCATCGGATTTTGATTCCGACATGCGAGGGTTCGAGTCCTTCCTCCCCTGCCAATCCTTCTTCGCTGTGCGCGGCGGCGCGGCCCCACGGGGCCGCATCCGCGCCTGAGTCCGCGACCACGCGCTGCCGAATGACCGCGATGCTGTTCAACACGATGCTGTTCACGGGCAACGCCAACGCGGCGCTGGCACAGGAGATCGCCTCCAACCTGGGGGTGGAGCTCGGCAAGGCCAAGGTCGGCCGCTTCTCCGATGGCGAAGTCGACGTCGAGCTCTACCAGAACGTGCGCGCGCGCGATGTCTTCGTCGTGCAGCCCACCTGCTCACCCACCAACGAGAACCTGATGGAGCTTCTCGTGATGGTGGACGCCTTCAAGCGCGCGAGCGCCCGACGCATCACGGCGGTGATCCCCTACTTCGGCTATGCCCGCCAGGATCGTCGCCCACGCTCCACGCGCGTGCCCATCAGTGCCAAGGTGGTGGCCAACCTGCTGCAGACGGTGGGGGTGGAGCGCGTGCTCACAATGGATCTGCACGCCGACCAGATCCAGGGCTTCTTCGACATCCCGGTGGACAATATCTACGCCTCGCCGGTGCTGTTGTCCGACCTCAAGCAGCGCAACTACCCCGATCTGGTGGTCGTCTCGCCCGATGTGGGCGGCGTCGTGCGCTCGCGCGCCCTGGCCAAGCAGCTGGGCTGCGATCTGGCCATCATCGACAAGCGCCGGCCCAGGGCCAACGTCTCGGAGGTCATGCACGTGATCGGCGAGATCGAGGGCCGCAGCGCCGTCATCATGGACGACATGATCGACACCGCCGGCACCCTCGTAAAGGCCGCCGAGGTACTCAAGGAGCGAGGGGCGAAGAAGGTCTACGCCTACTGCACGCACCCCGTCTTTTCCGGCCCGGCCATCGAGCGCATCGCCGCCAGCGGTCTGGACGAAGTCGTCATCACCAACACCATCCCGATGTCGGAGGCCGCGCGCGGCTGCCGCAAGATCCGACAGCTGTCGGTGGCCTACCTCTTTGCCGAGACCGTACGTCGCATCTCCGACGGCGAGTCCGTGGCATCCCTGTTCGCGGAGCAGAACCAGAACTTCTGAACCGCCAGCCGCGCGCTCCGCCGGGGCGCGCGCATCCCTGACGCCTGGTCGCGGGCGTCTCACCTCAGCATGGAGCAACCATGAAATTCACCGCTTTCGAGCGCACGCAGCAGGGGACCGGAGCGAGCCGCCGCCTGCGCAATGCCGGCAAGGTGCCGGGCATCGTCTACGGCGCGGGCCAGCCCGCCACGATCGAGCTCGATCACAACGCCCTGTACTTCGCCCTGAAGAAGGAAGCCTTCCACTCCTCGATCCTCGAGATGGAACTCGGCGCCAGCGTGCACAAGGTGCTGCTGCGCGACTTCCAGATGCACCCCTGGAAGCAGCAGGTCCTGCACGTGGATTTCCAGCGCGTCGATGAATCCACCCGCCTGCGCAAGAAGGTGCCGCTGCACTTCTCCGGCGAAGAGAACTCCCCGGCCGTCAAGACCGACAAGTGCCTGGTGAACCACGTGGCCAACGAGCTCGAGATCGAGTGCCTGGCCTCGCAGCTGCCCGAGTTCGTCACGATCGACCTCTCCGCACTCGTCAAGGGCCAGTCGCTGCACGCCAGCGACCTGAAGCTGCCCGAGGGCATCAAGGCCGCGCGCCACGGCCAGCTCGACCCCGTGATCGTCACGGTGAAGGTGGCTAAGGAAGAGGAAGAGGCGGCCGCCGCCACCGCCGTCGTGGCCCCAGCGGCCAAGACGCCGGCGAAGAAGAAGAAGGACGAAAAGCAGAACAAGAAGTAAGCCCTCGTGATCAGGCTGCTCGCCGGCCTGGGCAACCCCGGGCCCGAGTACGAAGGTACCCGCCACAACGCCGGCTTCTGGTGGGTGGAGGCGGCAGCCGCGCGCCTGGGCGCGCGGTTGGCTGCCGACCGTGCCTACCACGGGATGGTGGGGCGCGTGAACCGGCCCGAGGGGCCGCTGTGGCTGCTCGAGCCGCAGACCTACATGAACCTGTCGGGCAAATCGGTGGCGGCGCTGGCGCGCTTCTTCAAGATCGCCCCGGCCGAGATCCTCGTTATCCACGACGAGCTCGACCTGCCCCCCGGCCAGCTCAAGCTCATGCTCGGTGGTGGCCACGCCGGCCACAACGGCCTGCGCGACATCCACGCCCAGCTCGGCAGCGCCGACTACTGGCGGCTGCGGCTGGGCATCGGCCACCCGGGCGTGAGGGCCGAGGTGGCCGACTACGTGCTGCGCAGGCCCCCGCCGGCCGAGCGCGAAGCCATCGTCGAGGCCATCGATCGCTCGCTGGCGCACCTGGAGGCGCTGCTGGCGGCCGACCTGGTGCGCGCC
>JBJTVI010000328.1:0-4717 GCA_046081145.1 Rubrivivax sp. | reverse complement strand
CCTCCGCGACACCGGTGCCGGGCGGCAGCGGCAGGGTGAGATCGCCGACCGCGGCGGCACCGCCCGCGACGCGCGCCGGCAGCAGGTTCATCGCCGGCGAGCCGATGAAGCTCGCCACGAAGACGCTGGCGGGCCTGGCATAGACCTCGAGCGGCGAGCCGACCTGCTCGGCATTGCCCGCGTTCATGACGATCAGCCGGTCGGCGAGGGTCATGGCCTCGACCTGGTCGTGGGTGACGTAGATGGCCGTCGTCCGGATCGTCTGGTGCAGCCGCTTGATCTCGATGCGCATCTGCACGCGCAGCTTGGCGTCGAGATTGGAGAGCGGTTCGTCGAACAGGAACACCTGGGGATCGCGCACGATGGCGCGGCCCATCGCCACGCGCTGGCGCTGCCCGCCCGAGAGCTGGCGCGGCTTGCGCTCGAGCAGCTCGCCGAGCTCGAGGATCTTCGCCGCCTTGTGCACGCGGGTGTCGATCTCGGGCTTGGGCACCCTCTTGATCTTGAGCCCGTAGGCCATGTTGTCGTACACGCTCATGTGCGGGTAGAGCGCGTAGTTCTGGAACACCATCGCGATGTCGCGCTTGGCGGGCTCGAGCTCGTTGACCACCCGCCCGCCGATGTCGATCTCGCCGCCGGTGATCTCCTCCAGGCCCGCGACCATGCGCAGCAGCGTGCTCTTGCCGCAGCCCGAGGGCCCGACGATGACGATGAACTCGCCGTCGGCGATCTCGGCGTCCACGCCGTGGATCACCTTGTTGCCCTTCGGGCCCGCGCCATAGGTCTTCTCGACCCGGCGCAACGCGATCGCACCCATGTTCTCTACTTCTCGCTGTCCACGAGGCCCTTGACGAACCACTTCTGCATGAGGATGACCACCAGCGCCGGCGGGATCATCGCCAGGATCGCGGTGGCCATGACGGCGTTCCACTCGGTGGCGGCATCCCCGCCGGAGATCATGCGCCGGATGCCCATCACCACGGGGTACATCTCCTCGCGCGTGGTCACCAGGAGCGGCCACAGGTACTGGTTCCAGCCGTAGATGAACTGGATCACGAAGATGGCCGCGATCGAGGTGCGCGACAGCGGGATGAGCACGTCCTTGAAGAAGCGCAGCGGGCCGGCGCCGTCGATACGCGCGGCCTCCACGAGTTCGTCGGGCACGGTGAGGAAGAACTGCCGGAAGAGGAACGTGGCGGTGGCCGAGGCGATCAGCGGCACCGTCAGGCCCGCGTAGGTGTCGAGCATGCCGAGGTCGGAGATCACCTTGTAGGTGGGGACGATGCGCACCTCCACCGGCAGCATGAGCGTGACGAAGATCATCCAGAAGATGAAGGTGCGCCCGGGAAAACGGAAGTACACGACGGCAAAGGCCGACAGCAGCGAGATCACGATCTTGCCCAGCGCGATCACGAGCGCGCTCACGAGGCTGTTGAACATCATCGGCGCCACTGGGGCAATGCGCCCGCCGTTGGTGGTCTGGCCGCCGAAGAGGGCCAGGCGGTAGCTCTCGAGCATGTTGTCGCCGGGCACGAGCGACATCGGCACGTTCTGCACGATCTGCTCGGCCGTCTGCGTGCTCGCCACGAAGGTGAGGTAGACGGGGAAGGCGACGATCAGCACCCCGAGCACGAGCACGAGGTGCGACAGCACGGTGGCGGCGGGGCGGCGCTCGATCATGCGGCGGGGCTCAGTAGTTCACGCGCCGCTCGACGTAGCGGAACTGGATCACGGTCAGGCTGATGACGATGGCCATCAGCACCACGCTTTGCGCGGCCGAGCCGCCGAGGTCCATCGCCTTGAAGCCGTCGAAGTAGACCTTGTAGACGAGGATGGCCGTCTCCTTGCCGGGGCCGCCGGAGGTGGCGGCGTCGACGATGGCGAAGGTGTCGAAGAAGGCGTAGACGATGTTGATGACGAGCAGGAAGAAGGTGGTGGGGGTGAGCAGCGGGAACTGCACCGTCCAGAAGCGGCGCCAGGGCCCGGCGCCGTCGATGGCCGCGGCCTCCACCAGGCTCTTGGGGATCGACTGCAGCCCGGCCAGGAAGAACAGGAAGTTGTAGGAGATCTGCTTCCACACGGCCGCCAGGACGATGAGGATCATCGCGTCGGTGCCGTCGAGCAGGTGGTTCCAGTCGATGCCCGCCGCGCGCAGCGCGTAGCTCACGACACCGATGGAGGGCGCGAACATGAAGAGCCACAGCACCCCGGCCACGGCCGGCGCTACTGCGTAGGGCCAGATGAGCAGCGACTTGTAGGCGGCCGCCCCGCGCACGACGCGATCGGCCATCACCGCCAGCAGCAGCGAGACCGACAGGCCGATGGAAGCCACCAGCACCTAGAAGACGGCGGTGGTCTTGAAGGAGGCGAGGTAGGTCTCGTCGGCGAAAAGAGCCTGGAAGTTCTCCAGGCCGACGAACTCGCTGCTCGTGCCGAAGGCGTCCTCACGCAGGACGCTTTGCAGCAGCGCCTGCCCGGCTGGCCAGAAGAAGAAGACCGCGACGATGACGAGCTGGGGCGCCACCAGCACCCATGGCAGCCACCAGCTCTTGAAACGGACGCGCTTTTCGACGGCCAACGATCAGCTCTTGCCGGCCGTCTTGTTGGCCTTCTCGAACTTCTCGAGCTCGACGTCGCCGCGCTTCTTGATCGCCTCCAGGCCCTCCTGCGCGCTCTTCTTGCCGGCCCACACCTGCTCGAGCTCCTCGTCGGCGATGGTGCGGATCTGCACGAAGTTGCCCAGGCGGATGCCGCGCGACTTGTCGGTGGTCTTGCGGATCATCTGCGTGACGGAGACATCCGTGCCGGGGAACTTCTTGTAGAAGCCGCTGTCCTCGGTGATCTTGAAGGCTGCCGTGGTGATGGGCAGGTAGCCAGTGTCCTGGTGGCTCTTGGCCTGCACCTGCGGGTCCGACAGGTAGCGGTAGAAGGCGGCGATGCCCTTGTACTCCTCGGGCTTCTTGCCGCTCATGGCCCACAGGCTGGCGCCGCCGATCACGGTGTTCTGCGGCGAGCCGGGAACGTCCGGGTAGTAGGGCAGGGCGCCGATGCCGCCCTTGAACTTGGCGTTGCGCTGCACCGCGCCGTACAGGGCCGAGGAGCCCGTGACCATCGCGCACTCGCCGCTGATGAAGGTGGCGTCGGCCGAGTTGTTGCGGCCCTTGTAGACGAACAGGCCCTGCTTGGACATGTTGGCCAGGTTCTCGATGTGGCGCACGTGCAGCGGCGTGGTGATGGCCAGCCGCGTGTCCAGGCCGTTGAAGCCGTTGCGCTTGGTGGCGAACTCCACGTTGTGCCAGGCCGAGAAGCTCTCGAGCTGCGTCCAGCTCTGCCAGCTCGTGGTGAAGGGGCACTTGTGGCCCGAGGCCTTGAGCGTGGCGGCAGCGCGTGCCACCTCCGGCCACGTCTTGGGCGGGCTCTCGGGATCCAGGCCGGCGGCGCGGAAGGCGTCCTTGTTGTAGTGGAAGACGGTGGTGGAGCTGTTGAAGGGCAGGCTCAGCATCTGGCCGTTGGGGGCCGTGTAGTAGCCCGAGACGGCCGGCACGTAGACGGAGGAGTCGAACTTGACGCCCGCCGTCTTCATCACCTCGTCCACCGGCACGATGGCGCCCTTGCTGGCCATCATGCTGGCGGTGCCCACCTCGAACACCTGCAGGATGTGCGGGGCATTGCCGGCACGGAAGGCCGCGATCGCCGCCGCGAAGGACTCGGGGTAGGTGCCCTTGAACACCGGCACCACCTTGTAGTCCTTCTGGCTGTCGTTGAAGCCCTTGGCCAGGCCGCCGAGCCACTCGCCGAGCTGGCCGCTCATCGAGTGCCACCACTGGATCTCGATCTGGGCGTGGACGGGTGCAGCGGCTGCCAGGCCGGCGGCCAGCGCGAGGGATGCAAGCTTGAATTTCATGGGATCTCCGACTGTTGTGATGCGAACTCGCCAGCTTGGCGCGGGTTCATGAAACCTTTATTTCTCCCACGAATGGTGCATGCCCCGCAACGGGGAATACCCGTCGGGCCCGATACCCTTGACAAGGGTCGATTGCTGCGCTGCGGTAAAGTCAGGTTCTCACATGAACGCCCCCCACCCGCTGAGCGCGGCCCCCGGGACGGCCGCCTTCGAGCACGAGGCGCCGCGGCTGCGCGAGATCCCCTACAACTACACCTCGTTCTCGGACCGCGAGATCGTGATCCGGTTGCTGGGCGCGCGCGCCTGGGAGCTGCTGCAGCAGCTGCGCGGGGAGCGGCGCACGGGGCGCTCGGCGCGCATGCTCTACGAGGTGCTGGGCGACATCTGGGTGGTGCAGCGCAACCCATACCTCGAGGAAGACCTGCTGCTCAACCCGAAGCGCCGGCAGATGCTCGTGGACGCCCTGCATCACCGGCTGCGCGAGGTGCAAAAGCGCCGCACGCCCGATGCCGAGCCGCAGCGCGACGCCCTGGTCGGCGAGCTGCTGCAGGCGGCGCAGGCGGCGGTGCAGCATTTCGCGGCGCACTTCATCGCCGTGGGCGAGCTGCGCCGGGCCGCGCGGCGCGTGCTCGGTCGCCACACAGCGAAGGACAACCTCAAGTTCGACGGCCTGAGCCGGGTTTCGCACGTGACGGACGCCACCGACTGGCGCGTGGAGTACCCCTTTGTCGTGCTCACGCCCGACAGCGAGGCCGAGATGGCCGGCCTGGTGCAGGGCTGCATCGAGCTTGGCCTGACGATCATCCCGCGCGG
>JBJTVI010000327.1:0-14915 GCA_046081145.1 Rubrivivax sp. | reverse complement strand
CCGAAGGCGCGCTCCCGCCCGCCGAGGGCAGCGAGGCCGACCACGAGGGCCGCCGCCGACGGCGCCGTAGCGGCCGGGGCCGCGGTGACCGAGATCGGCCCGAAGGCGGCAACGAGGGCGTCGACGAGATCGGCGCGCAGGGCAGCACCGAGCCTGCAGAGGCCCGTGAGCGTCCTGCAGCCGCTGCGGCCGGCGTGAGCGCCGAGGCCGGGCAACCGTCTGCAACCCAGGCATCGTCTGCCGAACGTGCCGCCACCGAGCCTGCAGGCGAAGGTGCCGCCGGCCCTGCCGCGGGCGCAGAAGGCGAAGCGCCGGCCGAGGGCGCAGAGCGCGAAGGCGGCCGCCGCCGCGGGCGTGGCCGGGATCGCTTCCGCCGTGAGCGCCGGCCCGACGACGCCGGCGCCCAGCCCGAACTCGAGGGCATCGCCGGCGAGCCCGCAGCAGCCGAGGCACCCGTGGCCTTTGCAGCGCCCGTGTCAGCCGAGGCTCCCCTTGCTACGTCTGCCCCTGCGGCCTCCCCCGCAGCCGCGGCCCCTGCGCCGGCCATCGTGGTGGCCGAGCGTTTCGAGCTGCCGATGGGCGAGCTGCAACGCATCGCCGAGACGGCCGGGCTGCAGTGGGTCAACTCCGACCCCGAGAAGATCGCCGCCGCCCAGGCTGCAATCGCAGCCGAGCCGGTACCGGTGCATGTGCCGCGCGAGCCCCGGCCGCCAGTGGTGGTCGATGAAGGCCCGCTGATCCTGGTCGAGACCCGCCAGGATCTCGCTCAGGTCCAGTTGCCCTTCGAGCGTCAGTCCGGCGCGGGCTGAGCACGCAGCCGGGCCGGGCGGCGCCCGGCAGCCGGCCCCGGGCGGGCTGCCGCAGCCGCCGGGGCTGGCCCCTGAACCGTCAGGGCAGCCGCTCCAGCGCGTGCTGGTAGGGCCCGTGGTGCATCAGCTCGTCCCAGGCCAGCGGCGGAGCCTGGGGCAGCAGCCGGAGCCTGCGCGCCTCGCTGTCGGGGTCCGGGCTCCAGTGGCCGCGCTCCTGCTCTTGCAGCAGCCCGGCCAGGAAGGTGTCCACGTCGCGCCCGCCATCGGCCGCCGAGCGGTTGCACAGAGGCACCATGTCGCACCCGGCGGCCAGCGCCAGGGCCCCGGCCTCAGCGTAGCTCAGGGTGCGGCCGTCCACGCCGCGCGCGCCTTCCATCGTCAGGTCGTCGCTGATGATGGCCCCGCCAAAGCCGAGCTGGCCGCGCAGGATGTCCTTGAGCCAGCGATCGGAGAAGCCGGCAGGCCGATGGTCCACCTTCGGGTAGATCACGTGCGCGGGCATCACCGCTGCCAGGCTCGTCGAGAGCCAGCCGTAGGGCTGCGCGTCGTCGGCCAGGATGGCCTTGAGCGAGCGCCGGTCCACCGGCACCGCCACATGGCTGTCGGCCTTCACGTAGCCGTGGCCGGGAAAGTGCTTGCCGCAGTTGGCCATGCCCGCCAGAAGCAGCCCGTGCATCACGCTCTTGGCCAGCAGGCTCACCACGCGCGGGTCGCGGTGAAAGGCACGGTCGCCGATGACGCTGCTGCCGCCATGGTCCAGGTCGAGCACGGGTGTGAGCGTGAGGTCCACGCCGCACGCGCGCAGCTCGGCGCCCAGCACGTAGCCCGCCGCCGTCGCCGCGTCGGTGGCCCCCAGCGGGTCGCGCATCCACATCTCGCCCAGCGCGCGCATCGGCGGCACGTGCGTGAACCCGTCGGTGCGAAAGCGCTGCACGCGCCCGCCCTCGTGGTCCACGCAGATCACGATGTCGGGCCGGATCGCCTTGACCTGCGCGCACAGCTCGGTCAGTGCGCGCCGGTCCACCCAGTGGCGGCCAAACAGGATGAGCCCGCCCGTGAGCGGGTGCTTGAGGCGGCGCCGGTCGGCCGCGTCGAGCGTCGGGCCGGCCGTATCGAGGATGACGGGGGCGTGCAGGGTCATGTCGGGTTCAGTATGCCAGGGCCGCTCAGCCGCGGGTCTCCACCACCACGAAGGCCGCCGCGTAGTCGGATTCGTCGGTCACGCTCAGGTGCGCCTGCAGCGCGCGCGCCTCGAACCAGCGTGCCAGTTCGCCATGCAGGCGGATGCCGGGCTGGCCGCTGGCTGCCTTCACCACCTCGCAGGCCCGCCACGTCATCGGCATGCGCATGCCCATGCCGATGGCCTTGGAGAAGGCCTCCTTGGCCGAAAAGCGCGTGGCCAGGTAGCGCACGCCACGGGCTCGATGTGCCGCCAGGCGATGGCGAAACACCTCGATTTCGTGTGGGCCAAGCACCTTGAGCGCAAAGCGCTCGCCGTGGCGCTCGAGCGCCGCCTCGATGCGCCGCACATCGCAGATGTCGGTGCCGATGCCGTAGATCACGGCGCCTGCCCGAGCCGCTGCCGGCACGCGGTGCACACGCTGCGCCCGGTGCAACCGGTGCGCCCGGTGCAAGCGCTGCCCCCGCAGCACAAGCCGAACCCACCGCTCCCACCGCCCCCGCCACCCACCCTCACGCCCCCGCCTCGCGGATGCAGCGCTGGTAGGCCCGCACCGTCTCGGCCATGCCGAACTCCATCGCATCGGCGGCGATGGCATGGCCGATCGAGACCTCGGCCACACCCGGCACCGCACGCAGGAAGTCCCCCAGGTTGTCGCGGTTCAGGTCGTGGCCGGCGTTCACGCCCAGTCCCGCGGCGAGGGCGGCGCGCGCGGCGGCGGCATAGCGCTCGAGCCAGGCCGCGCGCTCGGGCGTGGGCCAGGCACGCGCGTAGGCCTCGGTGTAGAGCTCGACCCGGTCGGCCCCGATCTCGCGCGCGCGGGCCATCGCCTCGGGTACGGGGTCCATGAAGAGGCTCACGCGCATCCCCTGCGCCTTGAGCTGCGCGATCAGCGGGCGCAGCCGCTCGCCCTCGCGCTGCAGGTCCCAGCCATGGTCGGAGGTGGCCTGCTCGACGCTGTCGGGCACCAGCGTGGCCTGGTGCGGGCGCACGGCCAGCGCCAGCTCCATCAGGTTGTGGAAGGGGTTGCCCTCGATGTTGTATTCGGCCCGGGGCCAGCGCGCGAGCAGGGCGGCCAGGTCGTGCACGTCGGGGGTGCGGATGTGGCGCTGATCGGGGCGGGGGTGCACGGTCAGGCCATCGGCCCCGGCCTCCAGCGCCAGGGTGGCCAGGTGCAGCAGGTCGGGCAGGCCCACGGGGCGCGAGTTGCGCAGCAGCGCCACGCGGTTGACATTGACCGAAAGCGCCGTGCGCGCGGCGCCCTGCGCATGCGCGCCGCGCCCGGCCTCGGGTGCAACAAGTGGGTTCATGGCCGCGAATCTAGCAGCCGGCGCAGGCCCTGCACCACCTCGCGCGTGCGCCAGCTCACGGCGCCCGCCTGCGCCTGCAGCAGCGCACGCATCGCCCCGCGAAGGGGCGTGAGCGCCTCCAGGCAGGCCGCCTGCAGTTGCGCGAGATCCCCCGCCTCGAGCGCACGCTGCAGCGCCCGCAGCGTGTCCCCGCGCAGCGCGAGCGACTCCTCGCGCGTGGCCATCACGCCCGATTCGGGCACCAGCACGTAGTGCTGCTGCGGCTGCACCGGCTGCACGGTGAGTGTCACGGCAGATAGGTCGGGCAGCACGCCGGTCTCGCGCAGCAGCACGAGCTCGAAGGCGCGCAGCGCCGCCTGCGCGTGCAGCGCGTCGGGCCCGGCCAGGGCCGGCAGCGTGGCCGCATAGGCATCGAACACGGCCGGATGCGGGTCTTCGCGCGCCAGCAGCTTCATCACCAGCTCGTTGCAGTGATAGGCCCGAAACACCGCCTCGCCCGCTCCGGCAGCAAAGGCCGGCACGCCGCCGGCCCACTCGGCCTGGCGCAGGGTGTGCACCTCCACGCCTTCACCCGCACTGCGTGCCAGCGTGAGCATCACGCGCTGAAAGGGCAGCAGCACGGGGCGCAGCTGCGAGTAGGGGCGCCGCGCGCCCTTGGCCGCCACCGCCAGGCGCCCGCGCTCGCGCGTGAACACATCCAGGATCAGGCTCGACTCGCTCCAGTCGTAGCCGTGCAGCACGTAGGCCTGCAGCGGCAACGCGGCCCGGCGCACCGACACCGCCTCAGGCCCCGTCGCCGTAGCCGTAGGTGCGCAGGTGCGCGTCGTCGTCGGCCCAGCCGCTGCGCACCTTCACCCACAGCTCGAGAAAGACCTTGCCGTCCAGCAGCCGCTCCAGGTCCTGTCGGGCCTGGGTGCCGATGCGCTTGAGCCGCTCGCCACCCTCGCCGATCACGATGCCCTTTTGCGCCTCGCGCTCGACCACGATGGTGGCGGCCACGCGCACCATGCGGCTGGCCAGGCGCGCGGGCTCCTCCTCGAAGCGCTCCACCACCACGGTGGAGGTGTAGGGCAGCTCGTCGCCGCACAGCCGGAAGAGCTTCTCGCGGATGATCTCTCCGGCCAGGAAGCGCTCGATGCGGTCGCTCACCGTGTCTTCCTCGTAGAACCATTCCTGCTCGGGCAGGAAGGGCTCCACGATCCCCAGGAGCCGCTGCACGTCGGCCTCCCGCCGGGCCGAGATCGGCACGTACTGCGCAAAGTCGCGCTGGGCCTGCATCGATTGCAGCCAGGGCAGCAGCTCCTCGCGGCGCGTCACCTCGTCGAGCTTGTTGGCCACGAGGATGACGGGCTTGCCCTCGGGCAGCAGCGCCAGCACCCGCGCGTCGTCGGGCCCGAAGCGGCCGGCCTCCACCACGAAGAGCACGGCGTCCACGTCGCCCAGGCTGGCCACCACGGTGCGGTTGAGCGTGCGGTTCAGGGCCGAGGCATGGCGCGTCTGGAAGCCCGGCGTGTCGACGAACACGAACTGGCTCGCGCCCAGCGTGCACACGCCCGTGATGCGGTGGCGCGTGGTCTGGGCGCGGCGCGAGGTGATGCTCACCTTCTGGCCCACGAGCCCGTTGAGCAGCGTGCTCTTGCCCACGTTGGGCCGCCCCACGATGGCCACGAGCCCGCAGCGCCGCCCGGCCGTCACGCCACCGGCTCCCGCAGGCGCTGCAGCGCCGCCCGCGCCGCCTCCTGTTCGGCAGCCCGGCGCGAACGGCCTTGGCCCGCGCATGCCAGCCCGAGCGCCGGCACCTCGCAGGCCACCTCGAAGGTCTGCTCGTGCGCCTGGCCGGTGGTGGCCACGATGCGGTAGGCCGGCACCGCCAGCCGCCGGGCCTGCAGCCACTCCTGCAGCTCGGTCTTGGCGTCCTTGCGGTATTGCCCGATCTCGGAGCTGGCAATGCCCGGCCCGAAGAGCCGCTCGGCCACCGCCTGCGCCGCCTCGAAGCCCGCATCCAGCGTCACCGCGCCCACCACCGCCTCCAGTGCATCGGCCAGGATCGAGGCGCGCTGCGCCCCGCCGCCGCGGTGCTCCCCCTCGGAGAGCCGCACGAGCCCCTGCAGGCCCAGCCCCAGGGCCACCTGGTGCAGGCTCTCCTCGCGCACGAGGTGCGCGCGCATGCGCGTGAGCTCACCCTCGTCGGCCTGGGCAAAGCGCCGCACCAACAGCACCGAGACGGCCAGGTTGAGCGCCGCGTCGCCCAGGAACTCCAGCCGCTCGTTGTGGGCGCCGCCGAAGGAGCGGTGCGTGAGGGCGCGCTGCAGCAGGCCGACGTCGCCGAAGCGGTGCCCCAGGCGCTGCTGCAGCGCAGGCAGGGAGGGCTCCATCGCGCCGGGGCCGTTCAGTCGCTGCTGGCCTCGTAGCGGATGAGCAGCGAGACGGGGCCGGCCATGCGCAGCTCCTTCTCGTACTTCACGCTGATCACCACGCGCCCGCCCTCCTTCGTCACGGCCAGGTCGTTGCCGGTGATCGACTGGATGGAGGGGTCCGCGTCGCGCTGGCGGTCGAACATGCGCCGCGCATCCTCCACCGAGGCCGGGTTGCTCTGCGCCACCTTGCGGATCGTCGACTTGACGGCCTGGTACTCCGTGACCGAGGGCAGCACCTTCATCACGACGAAGACCCCCGCGGCCACGAGCAGCCCGTACACCAGCAAACCGGCGAAGGTCAGCCCGGCCTGGCGACGGCGCGAGGAGCCCAGGCGTGGAGAGGCGAAGTGTCGGTGCATGGCAGCGTGCAGGGGTGGAGGCTCAGCGGAACGAGCCGATGCGTGAGAAGTTGCCGAAGTTCATCCAGACGAAGAAGGCCTTGCCCACGAGGTTGCGGTCGGGCACGAAGCCCCAGTAGCGCGAATCCTGCGAATTGTCGCGGTTGTCGCCCATCACGAAGTAGTGGCCCTCGGGCACCTTGCAGCGCACGCCTTCGGCGGTGTAGCGGCAGTTCTGGTTGAAAGGGAAGTTGCGCTCGGCCCCCGGCAGGAACGAGTTGCGCCGCGGATCCACGAGGATGCGGTGATCCACCGTGCCGAGCTTCTCCGAGAACTGCGGCGCGTAGCGCAGGCTGTCCTCGTCGTAGTACTCGCCCAGCGACTTCAGCGCCACGGGCTGCCCATTCACGCTCAGCCGCTGGTTGATCCACTCCACCTCGTCGCCGGGCACGCCCACGATGCGCTTGATGTAGTCCAGCCGCGGGTCGGGCGGGTAGCGAAAGACCACCACGTCGCCGCGCTGCGGGTCGTTGAGCGGCAGCACCTTGAGGTTGGCCACGGGCAGCCGTACGCCGTAGGCGAACTTGTTCACCAGGATCAGGTCGCCCACCAGCAGCGTGGGCACCATCGAGCCCGAGGGGATCTTGAAGGGCTCGAAGAGGAACGAGCGCAGCACGAACACGATGGCGATCACCGGGAAGAGCCCGGCCGTCCACTCCACCCACCACGGCTCCATGAGCAGCCGCTCGCGCGCCGGCTCGGCGGGGGTGTCCACGCGCGTGATGCCCTGGCGCTGCAGGTGCGCCTGGCGCGCCGCCTCCTGGCGCTCGAGCTCGGCCGCCGCCGCCAGCCGCGCCGGCCGGAAGTGCAGCCGCTCGGCCAGCCAGAAGCCGAAGGTCACCACCGTGAGCACCAGCAGCAGCAGCGAGAAGTTGCCCACCCACCAGCCCAGGAACCAGCCCACGCCGTAGAAGACGAGCGCCCCGATCAGGGCCGCCGTGAGGGCGCTCATGGTGCCGGCCATCGCGTGCTCACTCCTCCACCTGCAGGATGGCCAGGAAGGCCTCCTGCGGAACCTCGACCGAACCGATCTGCTTCATGCGCTTCTTGCCTGCCTTCTGCTTCTCCAGCAACTTGCGCTTGCGCGTGATGTCCCCGCCGTAGCACTTGGCCAGCACGTTCTTGCGCAGCGCCTTGATGTTCTCGCGCGCGATGATGTTCGCGCCGATGGCTGCCTGGAGCGCCACATCGTACATCTGGCGCGGGATGATCTCGCGCATCTTGGCGGCGATCTGGCGTCCGCGTGGTGCGGACTGGCTCCTGTGGACGATGACCGACAGCGCGTCGATGCGCTCGCCGTTGATCAGCATGTCCACCTTCACCACGTCGGCGGCCCGGTACTCCTTGAACTCGTAGTCCATCGAGGCGTAGCCGCGCGAGACGGATTTGAGCTTGTCGAAGAAGTCCAGCACGATCTCCGCCAGCGGCAGCTCGTAGGTGAGCATCACCTGGCGGCCGTGGTAGGCCATGTTGATCTGCACGCCGCGCTTGAGGTTGGCCAGCGTCATCACCGGGCCCACGTAGTCCTGCGGCATGTACAGGTGCACCGTGACGATGGGCTCGCGGATCTCCTGGATGCGCCCGGCGTCGGGCATCTTGCTCGGGTTCTCCACCTCGATCACCTGGCCGTCGCCGAGCTCCACCTGGTAGACGACGCTCGGGGCGGTGGTGATGAGATCCTGGTCGAACTCGCGCTCCAGCCGCTCCTGCACGATCTCCATGTGCAGCAGGCCCAGAAAGCCGCAGCGAAAGCCGAAGCCCAGCGCCTGGCTCACCTCGGGCTCGAAGCGCAGCGAGCTGTCGTTGAGCTTCAACTTCTCCAGCGCGTCGCGCAGCTGGTCGTACTCGCTCGCCTCGGTGGGGTACAGCCCCGCGAAGACCTGCGGCTGGATCTCCTTGAAGCCCGGCAGCGGCTCGCTCGCCGGCCCGGCGTTGTTGGGCAGCTTTTTCTCCAGGGTGATCGTGTCGCCCACCTTGGCCGCGTGCAGCTCCTTGATGCCCGCGATCACGAAGCCCACCTCGCCGGCCTGCAGCGCCTCGCGCGGCAGCGACTTCGGGGTGAACACGCCCAGCTGCTCCATGCCGTAGACGGCATTCGTGGCCATGAGCCGGATGCGCTCGCCCTTGCGCAGCGCGCCGTCGACCACGCGCACGAGCATCACCACGCCCACGTAGTTGTCGAACCAGCTGTCGATGATCATCGCCCGCGGCGGGCCGTCGGCGCGGCCGCGCGGGGCGGGCATGCGCGCGATCACGGCCTCCAGGATCTCGTCGATGCCCTCGCCCGTCTTGGTCGAGCAGGGAATCGCCTCGGAGGCATCGATGCCGATCACGTCCTCGATCTCCTGCCTGGCGCGATCGGGGTCGGCCTGCGGCAGGTCCATCTTGTTGAGTACCGGCACCACCTCCACGCCCAGGTCTAGCGCGGTGTAGCAGTTGGCCACCGTCTGCGCCTCCACGCCCTGGCTCGCGTCCACCACCAGCAGCGCGCCCTCGCAGGCCGAGAGCGAGCGGCTCACCTCGTAGGAGAAGTCGACGTGGCCTGGCGTGTCGATGAGGTTGAGGTTGTAGACGCGCCCATCACGCGCGGTGTACTGCAGGGCCGCCGTCTGCGCCTTGATGGTGATGCCCCGCTCGCGCTCGATGTCCATCGAGTCGAGCACCTGCGCCTCCATCTCGCGATCGCTCAGGCCCCCGCAGCGCTGGATGATGCGATCGGCCAGCGTGCTCTTGCCGTGGTCGATGTGGGCAATGATCGAGAAGTTGCGGATGTGGTCCATGAGCGGGCCGTACGGGCAAAAAAAAGGCGCGTCGAATGGGTGACGCGCCTACCAACAAAAAGACTTGGCAACTGCTTTGTTGGAAGGCCATTGTAGACCAAGCGACCGCCGGGAAACCCGCACCAATGCTGGATTTCCGGCCGTTGCAGCCTTCCAACAGGAAAAGTTGTCAACAGCTTTTCAACAAGTTGCGCCGGCACATCGCGCGCAAGCTGGCGGCCCCCGTGGGAACCCGAAGGTCCGTGTGCGCTGCGCCACCTCAGTGCACGAAAAACCGCCAGCCAATCCCGGATTCTAAGCCGAGGCTGCAGCAATCGGCCGGTGCGGGCATGGCCATAAGTTAGGCGCCACTCACTTCAGCAGCCGAGCCGGCCCCAGAAAGACATCGGGGGCATTTCGTCTGGCGAAATGCCCCCGCAAAGGGCTCGGGTTGGCAGGCGCCCCGAGCCCGTCGGCCGCGCGCGCTCAGCGCGCCGGGCGGATCACGAAGTAGTTCACCCACTCCCCGCGGCGCACGAGCAGGCTCACCGCGCGCGACTTCTCGGCCTTGGCCACGAGCTGGTTGAACTGCTTGAGGTCGCTCACCTCGGTGTTGTCGAAGGAGAGGATCACGTCGCCCTCGCGCAGCCCGGCGCGCGCGGCGGCTCCGTCCACCGCCTCCACGCGCACGCCGCCCTTGACCTTGAGCTCGCGCCTTTGCGCCTCGCTGAGGTCGACGGCGGTGATGCCCAGCGCGTTCTTCTGCGCCGGCGCGCTCGGCTCGGCCGCGGCGCGGCGCGTGGGCTGATCGGCTTCGAACTCGGCCACCGTCAGCACCACCTCGCGCGATTGCCCGCGGCGGAAGATCTGCAGCGTCGTGCGCGAGCCCGGCTTGATCGCCCCGATGAAGCGTGGCAGGTCGGTGGAGCGCTCCACCGTCTTGCCGTCCACGCGGGTGATGATGTCCCCGGGCTCCAGCCCCGCCTTCTCGGCCGGGCCGCCCGCCTCCACGCCGCGCACGAGCGCGCCCATGGGCTTGCCCAGGCCGATGGACTCGGCCACGTCCTTGGTCACCGGGGCCATGGTCACGCCGATCTTGCCGCGCGAGACGCGGCCGCTGGTGCGCAGTTGGTCGGCCACGCGCATCGCCTCGTCGATCGGGATCGCGAAGCTGATCCCCATGAAACCGCCCGAGCGACTGTAGATCTGCGAGTTGATGCCCACCACCTCGCCGCGCAGGTTGATGAGCGGCCCGCCGGAGTTGCCCGGGTTGATCGCCACGTCGGTCTGGATGAGGGGCAGCAGGTCACCCGTGTCGCGCTGCTTGGCGCTCACGATGCCCGCCGTCACGGTGTTTTCCAGCCCGAAGGGCGAGCCGATTGCCATCACCCACTCGCCCACGCGCAGCCGGTTCACGTCGCCGATCTTCACCGCCGGCAGCCCCGTGGCCTCGATCTTCACCACGGCCACGTCGCTGCGCTTGTCCAGGCCCACGATCTTGGCCTTGAACTCGCGCTTGTCGGGCAGCGTCACGAGCACCTCGTCGGCGCCATCGACCACGTGCGCGTTGGTCATGACGAAGCCATCGGCCGAGACGATGAAGCCCGAGCCCACGCCGCGTTGCGCGGGCTCCTCGTCGCCCTGGGGCGCGCCGCGGCGCTGGCCCGGCCCGGGCATGGGGATGCCGAAGCGGCGGAAGAACTCCTCCATGCCCGGCGGCACCTCGGGGGTGCCGCGCGAGCTCGGCCGCTCCATCGTGCGGATGTTGACCACCGATGGCCCCACGCGTTCGGCCAGGTCGGCAAAATCGGGAAGCTGCTGCGCGCGTGCCTGCACGGGCGCCAGGCCCGCCGTGCCCGCCAGCGCCACGAAGAGCGCCACGGCCAGGCCGCGTACCAGGCGGGCGGCCGGCCACGCGGGCACCGGCGCAGGAAGAGAGATCGTCGAACTCGGGAACATCATCATCCTCAGTGAAGTTTCAAGGGTGCCGCTTGAGGGCACCGGCGAACTGCTGGAGAGTGGGCAAGGGAACCTCGCCCACCACGGTGACGAAGGCGCCCTGTTCATGGGGCACCATCAGAAGGGTGGTCGCCCCGGCGCGCAGCGCAAGAGGCTCGCGCGGCTGGCCGGGGGCCACCGGATCGATGAAGACCGACACGCGCTGCTCGCCGCGGCGGTAGACGGCCTGCAACTGTTGCGGGAGCTGGCCCGGCTCGGCAGGCGCTGCGCGGCCCGATGCCCCGGCCGCCACCGCACGCTCGTCCAGGCGCCGCACGGCGCCTTGCAGCTCGTAGCCCTCGGGCACGCGCACGAGCGTCCAGCCCTCGGCCTCGAGCCTGACCGGCGCGGGCACGCGCGGCGAGCCCAGGTGCACGCGCAGGTAGTCCTCCAGCCCGCCCTGGGCGAGCGCCCCGGTGGGGCCGGTAGGGCCGCTGGCACCGTTTGCGCCGCTTCCGCCATCTGCACCGCTGGCACCGATTGCGCCGCCGCGGCTCACCGCCACGGGCTGCACGGCAGCGGGCTGAATGGGGCCACGCGCCTGCCACGACGAGCCCGCCACCGGCGCATTCGCCTGCGCCAGCAACGGCGTGGCGGGCTCGGCCTCCTGCAGCTGCACCACCCACACCACGGCGGCCACCGCCGCCACGCCGGCCACCGCGGCCGAAGCCCCGAGCCAGGCTGGGGGGCGCCAGCTTGCGCGGCGCCGCGCCGAATCCTGCGCGGCGGCAGCACGGCGCGTCTCCTGTCCCGGTGCAGCGCCCGGTGCAGCTCCCGCTGTAGCGCCCGATGCAGCGCCCGGGGCGAGCACCACCGGCTCGGCAGCCAGCCGCGTGCGCAGCGCCGCAAGAAAGGCCTCGTCGCCTCCGGCGTGCCGCGCGAGCTCCTGCGAGCGCATCACATCGCCGATCGTGTGGTAGGTGCTCCAGGCCTCGCGCGCGCCGGGCACCTCGCGCCACATCGCCAGCGCCTCGTCCACGGCACCCACGGGCTCGCCGTCGGCCAGCGCCGACATCGCCTCGCGCAGCGCCTGGTCCGGGTGTGCGGGCGTGCTCACCAGCGCCTCCCTCGGGGCGTGTCCAGCAGCGGGCGCAGCCGCTGGGCGATTGCCTCGCGCGCGCGGAAGATCCGCGATCGCACCGTTCCGATGGGGCAGTTCATCACCTGGGCAATCTCTTCGTAGCTCAATCCCTCGATCTCGCGCAGCGTCACGGCCTGGCGCAGATCCTCCGACAGATCCTCGACGGCAGCGTTCACGGCCTGGGCAATCTCCCGGCTCGCGAGCACCGCCTCGGGCGTCTCCGCATCGCTTAGTGCGGTCTCGGCGCGAGAAGTTTCATCGCCTTCGTCATCGGCGCCCGCCAGCGCCGATTCGCTCACCACCGGGTCGCGGCGCTGCTCGGCCGCCTCCTTGCGCGCCGTGTTGACGGCGATGCGGTAGAGACAGGTGTAGAACGCGCTCTCGCCCCGAAAGTTGGGCAGCGCCCGGTAGGCACGGATGAAGGTCTCCTGTGCCACGTCGGCCACCGAGTCGGGGTCGCGCACGATGCGCGAGACCAGCCGCTCGATGCGCCGGCGGTACTTGAGCACGAGAAGTTCGAAGGCGCGCGCGTCACCGCGCTTGACGCGCTCGACGAGCAGCGCGTCGGCATCCGCTTCGGACATTCAGGAGCGGGCGCGGTCCTCGTCGGCGCGCCCAGGGTCGGGGCAGGGCGCGCAATATAGCGCAGCGCGCAAAGGCTGTCCGGCCTCGTCCCCGGCCGGCTCCACCGCGCCGATCCAGCGCGAGGCCCCGCCGGCCGACCGCACGCGCAGCAGCATCCAGCCGCCCAGGTCGAGCATGGCGTGCAGCGCGGCAGGCTGCCACCCGCCCGCGGGCCCCCACAGCTCCCAGCGGCGCCCGCTCCAGCGCAGCCGCGCGCTGCAGGGCCGCCCCCGCCACCAGCCCAGGGCGGCGGCCACCAGGGCGCCCAGCCCGGCGGCAGCCGCCATCGCCGCGCTGCGGGCTTCGGGCCCGGCATCCCGGCCCGGCATGGCGCTGGCCAGCCACGCCCCGAGCCCGGCACCCGCAAGCGCCCACAGCAGCGCCTGCACCACACGCCAGGCCGGCGCGTCGTGCAGCGTCACTTCAAAGGGGGGCGGTGTGCGCACGGCAGCCGCCCCGTTGCACGCCCGACGGCAGGCCCCGCGCCCTCAGGCGCGGCGAAACACGAGCGTCCCGTTGGTGCCGCCGAAGCCGAAGTTGTTCTTCACGGCCACGTCGATCCTCATCGGCCGCGCCGTGTTGGCGCAGTAGTCGAGGTCGCACTCGGGGTCGGGCTCATGCAGGTTGATGGTCGGCGGCGACACCTGGTGGTGCAGCGCCAGCACCGTGAATACCGATTCGATGCCGCCCGCGCCACCGAGCAGGTGGCCCGTCATCGACTTGGTGGAATTCACGACGACCTCGCGCGCGTGCGCCCCGAAGGCCGCCTTGATCGCGTTCGTCTCGTTGATGTCGCCCAGCGGCGTGGAGGTGCCGTGGGCATTGAGGTACTGCACCTCGTCGGGGGCCACGCCCGCGTTGCGCAGCGCCGCGAGCATCGAGCGCTTGGGGCCGTCGACATCCGGCGCGGTCATGTGGAAGGCATCCGCACTCATGCCGAACCCCGCCACCTCGGCGTAGATCCGGGCGCCGCGCGCCTTCGCGTGCTCGTACTCCTCGAGCACGAGCACACCCGCACCCTCGCCCAGCACGAAGCCGTCGCGGCCCTTGTCCCAGGGGCGCGAGGCCGTCTCGGGCGAATCGTTGCGGGTGGAGAGTGCGCGCGCCGCCGCAAAGCCCCCGATGCCCAGAGGCGAGACGGTGCTCTCGGCACCGCCGGCCACCATCACGTCGGCATCCCCGTACTCGATGAGCCTGGCTGCCTGCCCGATGCTGTGCAGGCCCGTCGTGCAGGCCGTCACGATCGCCAGATTCGGCCCCTTGAAGCCGTACTGGATCGAGACATGCCCCGAGATCATGTTGATGATCGACGCCGGCACGAAGAAGGGCGAGATGCGCCGCGGGCCGCGCTCGCGGTAATCCGTGTGCGTCTGCTCGATCATCGGCAGCCCGCCGATGCCCGAACCCACCAGGCAGCCGATGCGCTCGGCCTGCTCGGGGCTCAACTGCTCGCCCGTGGGCAGCCCCGCATCGCGCACCGCCTGCATCGAGGCGGCCAGCCCGTAGTGGATGAAGGTGTCCATGTGCCGGGCTTCCTTGCCCGGGATGTAGGCCTCGATGTCGAAGCCCTTGACCTCACCCGCAAAGCGGCAGGCAAAGGCCGACGCGTCGAAGCGCGTCACCGGCCCGATGCCCGAGCGCCCGGCGATCAGGTTGGCCCAGCCCTCCTGCACCGTGTTGCCCACGGGGCAGATCAGCCCCAGGCCCGTGACGACGACGCGACGGCGGCTCATCGGCCCGTCAGGCCTTCGGGTTCTTGAGCGCGTAGTCGATGGCCAGCTGCACCGTCGTGATCTTCTCCGCTTCCTCGTCGGGAATCTCGATCCCGAATTCGTCCTCGAGCGCCATCACGAGCTCGACCGTGTCCAGCGAGTCGGCGCCCAGGTCGGCGACGAAGGCCTTCTCGTTGGTGACGTCGGCCTCGGGCACGCCCAGCTGCTCGGCGATGATCTTCTTGACGCGTGCTTCGATGTCGCTCATGACTCCTCCTTGGGAGTGGATGCTGAAAAAATGCGTGGGATTCTACCGGCCGAAGGTATCAGGCGTCCCGCGGCCGGCTCGCGGGAAACCCTTGATCAGGTCATGTACATGCCGCCGTTGACGTGCAGCTCGGTGCCCGTGACGTAGCCCGCCAGCGGGCTGGCCAGGAAGGCAACCGCATACGCCACCTCCTCGGGCGTGCCCAGCCGCGCCAGCGGGATCTGCGCCAGCAGCGCTGCCTTCTGCGCCTCGGGCAGGCCCTCGGTCATGTCGGTGCCGATGAAACCCGGGGCCACGCAGTTGACGGTGATGGCACGGCTGCCGAGCTCGCGCGCCAGCGCCCGCGTCAGGCCCGCCAC
>JBJTVI010000326.1:0-2354 GCA_046081145.1 Rubrivivax sp. | reverse complement strand
CGCCGGCACCGGCAGCAGCTCGCACCAGCGGTTGGATACCCAGGCTGCATCGTCGAGCCGGGCCGGCCCCGACCACGGGCTCGGCCGGCCCTCGGCCTGCAGGCTGGCCGCCAGGCGCGACAGTGCCTGCACGGTGGGGTCCATTTCGGGCTCGGGTGGGTGGACAGGGTCGTCGGGCAGCAGCCGCGCCGGGCCCACCCACAGCCCGTCGCCCTGTCGGGCCGGCTGCGCATCCAGCCGAAAGCGCTGCCCGCCGCGGCAGCGAACGAGCAGGATCCCGGACTGCTCGGCATCGACTTCCTCGATGTGCGCCAGCACGCCCACCGGCTCGAGCTCCACGCCGCCCGCGCGCGAGCCCACCTCGGTGCCCTGGCGCAGCGACACGACGCCGAAGGCCTCGGCGCTGCGCAGGCAGCGGCTCATGAGATCGAGGTAGCGCGGCTCGAAGACCTTGAGCGAAAGCTGTCCGCCCGGAAACAGCACCGTGCCCAGCGGAAAGAGCGACAGTGCAGGCAGCAGGCCCGGGCCGTCATGCGGTGCGCCGCCTGGGGCCGGCGGAGTGGCGGCAGCCATCTCTGGAGGGCTCCGGGTGGCTCAGCCCGCGGGCTCGATCTCGCGGTGGCGCACGAGGATGCCGGCGCGGTCGCCGAAGCGCCTGCGCATCTCCTCGGCGGCGTACACCGAGCGGTGCTGGCCGCCCGTGCAGCCCAGTGCCACCGTGACGTAGCCCCGCTGCTCCCCCTCGAAGCTGGGCAGCCAGCGGCGCAGGAAGGCCTCGATCTGCCCGAGCATCTCGAGCACCTCGGGCTGCCCGGCGAGATACAGGGCCACCGGCTCGTCGCGGCCCGAAAGCGGGCGCAGGTGGCGGATGTAGAAGGGGTTGGGCCAGGCGCGGAGATCGAAGACGAAATCGGCATCCAGCGGCACCCCGCGCTTGAAGGCAAAGGACTCGAAGACCACCGTCAGCGGCAGGCGCGGGGCCTGCACGAGCTCGCCGAGCCAGCTGCGCAGCTGCGCCGGGCGCAGCTGGCTGGTGTCGATGACGGTGGAGACCTCGCGCAGACCGGCTAGCAGCGTGCGCTCGCGCTCGATCGCATCGACGAGGGCAGAGGCCGCCTCGGTGGCCGCACCGGCGGTGGAAAGCGGGTGCGGGCGGCGAGTCTCGGAGTAGCGCCGCACGAGCGACTCGGTGCTGGCCTCCAGGAAGATGCTGCGCACGCGCACGCCTTCGCCGCGCAGTTCGTCGATCAGCGGCACGAGGACCGGCAGCGAGCCGGCGGTGCGCACATCCACCGCCACCGCGATGCGCGAGGAAAAGCGCTCGTGCTCGAGCCGCACGAACTCGCGCAGCAGCTCCGGGGGCAGGTTGTCCACGCAGAAGTAGCCCGCATCCTCCAGCGCATGCAGCGCCACCGACTTGCCCGAGCCCGAGATGCCGGTGACCAGGACGACCTCCGCCCCAGCCGCCCGCGCGCCGGGGGGGGAGGTGCCCGCGGTCATCGGACTACCCTTCGTGCTTCGCACTCCGGGATTCGCGCTTGGGAGCGGCCCGGCGCGCTCATGCTCTCGCGCTCCCGAGCATGGCCTGGGCGTGCGCCAGGCCCGACAAGCGCTCGCCGCCGAGCATGCGCGCCACCTCGGCCACTCGCGCCTCGCCGGAGACGAACTGCAGCTGCGTGGCGGCCGCACCGCCCTGCACCGACTTGGACACCACCACGTGCGCATCCGCGCACGCTGCCACCTGCGCCAGGTGCGTGACGGCGAGCACCTGGCCGCGGGCGCCCAGCTGCTTCATCAGGCGGCCCACGCTATCGGCCACCGTGCCGCCCACGCCGGTGTCGATCTCGTCGAAGACGAGCGTGGCCGGGCCCTGCGGGCGATCGCGTGCCGTGGTGGTGGCGATGGCCAGCGCCAGGCGCGAGAGCTCCCCGCCGGAGGCCACCTTGGCCAGGGGCCTGGGGCTCGAGCCCGCATGGCCGGCCACCAGGAACTCCACCGATTCGAGCCCATGGGGCTGTGGGGATTCGCAGGCCGGCAAGGCCACCTCGAAGCGCCCACCGGCCATGCCCAGGGGCTGCATCGCCTGCGTGACAGCGGCCGAGAGCAGCGGCGCCTGACGCTGGCGCCGCGCCGAGACGGCCTGCGCGGCCTCCTGCCACAGGCCCAGCGCGCGACGCTCTTCGAGCTCGAGGGCGGGGAGGTCGCCAGCGGCCTCCAGGGCCTGCAGCTCGCTTCGCCAGGCGTTGCGCCGGGCCGGTAGCTCGGCCGGGGAGCAGCGGTGGCGTCGGGCCAGCGCGATCCAGGCCGACAGCCTCGCATCGAGCTGCGCGAGGCGGGCCGGGTCGGGCTCGGTG
>JBJTVI010000325.1:0-3821 GCA_046081145.1 Rubrivivax sp. | reverse complement strand
AACACCAACTTCCGCCGCGCCTACGAGCCGCTGCTGCCGGGCTGCTTCCACCTGGACAGCCCCTGGGCCTACCGCAACCCCTGGGGCCTGGAGGGCGAGGCGCTGGGCCAGGCCGTGGCGCAGGCGCTGGAGCGCGAACTGATGTTCCAGGGGCCGGACACGGTGGCCGCCTTCATTGCCGAGCCCGTGCAAGGCGCGGGCGGGGTGATCGTGCCGCCGGCCAACTTCTGGCCGCTGGTGCGCGAGGTGTGCACACGCCACGGCGTGCTGCTGATCGCCGACGAGGTGGTCACCGGTTTCGGGCGCACCGGGCAGATGTTCGGCACCCGCACCTGGGGCGTGCAGGCCGACCTGTGGTGCCTGGCCAAGGGCATCAGCTCGGGCTACGTGCCGCTGGGCGCCACCGCCATCTCTCGCCACGTGGCCGAGGTCTTCGACGCTGACACCACGGGCGCCGGGCAGGTGGCGCATGGCTACACCTACAGCGCCCACCCGGTGGCGGCGGCCGCCGCGCTGGCCACGCTGGACGTGCTGGAGCGCGAGGACATTCCCGCCCGAGTGCGCGAGGTCAGCGGCCCGTTCCAGGCGCGTCTGCGCGGCCTGGTCGACCGGGTGCCCTACGTGGGCAACGTGCGCGGCATCGGCCTCATGGTGGGCATCGAAATGGTGGCCGACAAGACGACCAAGGCCCCGCTGCCCAAGACCAGCGACCTGCCCGCCCGCGTGGCCCGCGAGGGCTACCGCCGTGGCCTGATGACGCGGGTGTCGGGCTCGATGATGATCCTCTCGCCCCCGCTGGTGATCAGCCCGCAGGAGGTGGAGTTCCTGTGCAGCACGCTGGAGGCCGCGTTCGACGCGGTGAAAGCATGACCGACCCGGTGATCCTGCTCGTCGGCACGGCCGACACCAAGAGCGATGAACTGGCCTACCTGCGCGAGCGCGTGCAGGCCTTGGGCGCCCGGGTGCTGCTCATGGACGTGGGCGTGCTGGCCGCGGGCCACGTGAGCGTGGACATTGCCAATACCGAGGTGGCCCAGGCCGCCGGCACCACGCTGCAGGCCGTGATGGACAGCGGTGACGAGAACACCGCCATGCAGGCGATGGCCCAGGGTGCTGCCCTGACCGCCGCAAGACTGCACGCCGAAGGCCGCATTCACGGCCTGCTGGCGCTGGGCGGCACCATGGGCACGGACCTGGCCTTTGACGTCGCCGCTGCGCTGCCGCTGGGCGTGCCCAAGGTGGTGGTGTCCACGGTGGCCTACTCGCACCTGATCCCGCCCGAGCGCATCACGCCCGACCTCATCATGGTGCTCTGGGCCGGCGGCTTGTACGGACTGAACAGCCTGTGCCGATCAGCCCTGGCCCAGGGCGCCGGCGCCGCCGTGGGCGCCGTGCGCGCGGCCCAGCCCCCGCGCGCCGACCGGCCGCTGGTGGGCATGACCTCGCTCGGCAAGAGCTGCCTTCGCTACATGGTGAACCTCAAGCCGGCACTGGAGGCGCGCGGCTACGAGGTGGCCGTCTTCCACACCACCGGCATGGGCGGGCGGGCCTTCGAGGCCCTGGCCACCGCGGGGCGCTTTGCCGCGGTGATGGACTTCAGCCTGCAGGAACTGGCCAACCACCTGGGTGGCTCGGTGGTGACCGCCGGCGCCGACCGCCTGCGGGGCGTTGGCCGCAGCGGCACGCCGCAGATCGTGGCCCCAGGCGCCGTGGACATGGTGGACTTTCCCGCCTGGCAGCCCGTGCCCGAGAGCCTGGCCGGGCGCGCCGTGCACGTGCACAACCGCCTCATCGCCTCGGCCACTTCCGCGCCGCCGCTGCGCCGCGCCATCGCCCGCGAAATTGCCGCGCGGCTCGGCCAGGCGCAAGGCCCCACCTGCCTGCTGCTGCCTCTGCGCGGCGTGGAAGCCTGGGACCTGCCCGGCGAACCGCTGCACGACCCCGAAGGCCTGGAGGCCTTCTCCACCGAACTGCAGGCCTGCATGGCCGGCACTGAACGGAAGCCGGGCCTGGAGTTCCACGCGCTGGACCTGCACATCAACGACGACGCCTTCTGCGAGGCGGCGCTGCAGGTGTTCGACCGCTGGGTGGCTGAAGGGAAGGTGGCGGCCGGTGGTGCCGTCCTGGAAGAGCAGGCGCACGACACCGGACAGGCCGCACAAGGACTCCCGGCCAGCGGGGCTCCCGCGTGAAACGCGCCCTCATCCTGGACTTCGGCGGCGTCATCAGCCGCACGCTCTTCGAGACGCACGACGAGACCGAGCGCGCGCTGGGCCTGCCCGCCGGCACCCTCACCTGGCGCGGCCCTTTCGACCCGGCGTCTGATCCGCTGTGGCAGGCCATGCAGCGGGGCGAGCTGAGCGAGCGCGGCTACTGGCTGCAGCGCTCGCGCGAAGTGGGCGCCCTCCTGGGCGAAACCTGGAACGCGATGGAGACCCTGGTGCAGCGCGCCCGCGGCGCCGAGCCGGACCGCATCGTCCGCCCCGAGACCGCCGCGCTGGTGCACGAGGCCCAGGCCGCCGGCGTCCGCCTGGCCATCCTGTCCAACGAGCTCGACCTCTTCTACGGCCGCAGCCTGCGCGAGCGCCTGCCCCTGCTGCAGGCCTTCGAGCACATCAGTGATGCCACGTACACCGGCGTGCTCAAGCCCGCCCCCCAGGCCTACCTCGGTTGCCTTCAGGCCCTGGGCCTGTCACCGGACCAGGTGGTCTTTGTGGACGACCAGACCCGCAACGTCGAAGGTGCGCGGCACCTGGGCATCCCGACCGTGGCGTTTGATGTCACGCGGCCGGAGGCGCCCTGTAATGTGGCGAGACTGTTGTTGGAGATGGATCGGTGAGGTACAAAGCCCGAAGGATGGCCTGTAATGAGTTGGGGCAGTCGGCAGAGTGGCCAGACCCCCATCGGCGTGTTGATCAAGCTGGAAAACCAGACCACTAATTGCGATGACCAACGTGCAGATCACTTTGCCGGACGAACTGGCGCGAAAGGCCGACACGGCTGGGCTGTTGTCGCCTGAGGCGATGGAGGCGATGCTGCGCGAACAACTCCGAAGGCGGGCCGGCGAAGAGCTCCAGGCCATGTAGCAAAGCGGACCAGGCGATGCGCTGACGCCCGAACGGGAGCAGGAGATCGTGGCTGAAGTTCGAAAAATTCGAGCAGACCGTCAGCGCCGCCATTCGAGCTGACAGGCGCGCTTGTGAAAGGCCCGCTGAGGCTGGTACTCGATACCAACGTGGTGGTGGCAGGTCTGTTGTGGAGCGGACCACCACGGCGCCTGTTGGAGGCGTGTATCGAGGCTGAGGTCCAGCTCTTCAGTAGCGAGGTGCTGATCAGCGAGTTGGTCCAGACGCTCAGTTACAGGAAATTCGCAGGGCGAATCTCGAGCTTTGGTGTCAGCGCTGACACACTGGTTGCCCGTTACATGGCGCTGATCACTCTGGTGACGCCCGTGAGCGTTCCGCGCGTCGTGGCGCATGATGCCGACGACGACCACGTCATCGCAGCCGCAGTCGCGGCATCTGCATCGCTCATCGTCACCGGAGATCGCAGGCATCTGCTGCCCATTGGCAGCCACGCAGGCATTGGCGCATAGGAATTTCAAACGGAAAGCTCGGGTGCACGGCGATGACGTTGGGCGTGGCCGCGATGTTGATGATGGGCGAGAAATCCACCGTCGGGTCGTAGCCGATGCGCTTGTTGATGGCCGGGTTGGCGGCTGTCGTCGAGACGGTGGCCATGCCCAGCACGTAGCCGTCAGCAGGGGACTTGATCACCTCCTGCGCGCCGATGGAGCCGCCGCCTCCGGCGCGGTTTTCGAC
>JBJTVI010000324.1:0-6986 GCA_046081145.1 Rubrivivax sp. | reverse complement strand
GCACGCGGCATGGCTGGATCAGGCTTGCGCCCATTGTCCAAAATTCCCCACTGCTGCCTCCCGTAGGAGTCTGGGCCGTGTCTCAGTCCCAGTGTGGCTGGTCGTCCTCTCAGACCAGCTACAGATCGTAGGCTTGGTAGGCCTTTACCCCACCAACTACCTAATCTGACATCGGCCGCTCCAATAGCGCGAGGCCTTGCGGTCCCCCGCTTTCACCCATAGGTCGTATGCGGTATTAATCCGGCTTTCGCCGGGCTATCCCCCACTACTGGGCACGTTCCGATGCGTTACTCACCCGTTCGCCACTCGTCGCCAGGTTGCCCCGCGTTACCGTTCGACTTGCATGTGTAAGGCATGCCGCCAGCGTTCAATCTGAGCCAGGATCAAACTCTTCAGTTCGATCTTGAATTTGCTCTTAGGAATCGAAGTGAACTTCACTTCAGTTTCCATGAGCGTTTGAGGTCTTTCGACCACGAGTCTTGCGACTCTTGGCACGCGCCTTCAAACGCCCACGCTTATCGGCTGTTGATTGTTAAAGAACTTCGCAGCGCTTTCTTTTTGCTGCGTCGCTGTCAGTGATCAGCGAAGACATAGATTCTCTACTTTTTTTCAATGCCCTGTCAAGTACTTGGGTATCGGGCGCTCTTTGGCGCCGGTCTTGCTGCGCTTGTCACGCTGCCCGACCGGTCACTGCCAAAGCTCAGCAGAGCCTGCGACTGTAGCACGCCTGAGTCGCGCCAGGTCAAGGCCTTTGGCGATCGCCGCCGGCCTGGCGCGGCGGCGGTGTCCAGGCCGCTGCTGGATCGTCGCTGTCGAGCACCCCGACCAAGCGGGTCTCCAGCAGGCGGGTGTCGGCCCTCAGGAGGCGCTGCTTGACCGCTGCGATGCGCGCCGGGTGCATGGAGAAGCTTCGCAGCCCCATGGCCAGCAGCAGCTCGGTGAACGCCACGTCTCCGGCCATCTCGCCACACACGCACACCGGCTTGCCGGCGGTTCGCGCGGCGCGGATGGTGCGCTCCAGCAGCGACAGCACTGCCGGGTGCCAGGGGTCGTAGAGATGCGACACCGCCTCGTCGGCACGGTCGATGGCCAGGGTGTATTGGATAAGGTCGTTGGTGCCCACCGACACGAAGTCGAAGTGCCGAAGGAAGCGCTCGATCAGCACGGCTGCGGCCGGGACCTCGATCATGGCGCCGAGCTCGACGCGGCTGTAGGCATGGCCCGCCTCGTCGAGCTGCGCACGGGCACGGGCGAGCGCCTCCATCACCTGCCGCACCTCGTCGAGGTGGGCGACCATCGGCACCAGGATGCGCACCTTGCCGTGCGCACTGGCACGCAGGATGGCCCGCAGCTGCTGGCGGAACATGCCCGGCTCGGACAGGCTCCACCGGATGGCCCGCAGGCCCAGCGCCGGGTTCAGGCCGTGCTCGTGGCGCAGCTCCTGGGCGCTCATGCGCTCAAGGGGCTTGTCGGCGCCCACATCGACCGTTCGGATGGTCACCGGCAGCCCACGCATCGCCAGCACCGCATCGCGGTAGCCCTCGTATTGCTCGTCCTCGCCAGGCAGGTTGCCCCCGCGGTTGAGGAACAGGAACTCGCTGCGGAAGAGCCCCACGCCGACCGCTCCCGCCTCCAGGGCGGCCACCGCATCGCCCGGCAGCTCGATGTTGGCCAGCAACTCGATGGGCTGGCCGTCGAGCGTGACGCCCGGCGTGTGGCGCAGGCGGTCGAGCCGCGCCCGCTCGAGCTCGCTCTGGCGCTGCCGGAAGCGGTACTCCTCCAGCACGATTGGCGACGGGTCGACGACGACGACGCCGGCATCGCCGTCGATCACCACCCAGTCGTCCTGCCGGATGAGGCGGCTCGCCTCGCGGGCGCCCACGACCGCGGGGATGTCCATGCTGCGCGCCACGATGGCAGTGTGCGAGGTGCGCCCGCCGACGTCGGTGACGAAACCGGTGAACACGCTGCGCTTGAAGTGCAGCATGTCGGCCGGGGCGACGTCGCCGGCCACCAGCACCAGCGGCTCAGCGCCGCCGAAGTCGGCTGGGGCCGCGAGTGCGTGCACCGGCGCGACGCCCCCGCGGCTGGCTGCCGCCATCTGCCGCAGCAGTCGTTCCACGACCTGCTCGATGTCGGCCTTGCGCTCGCGCAGGTAGTCGTCCTCCATCTCGTCGAACTGCCGGGCCAGCACCTCGAGCTGGGCCGACAGGGCCCACTCGGCGTTGTAGTGGCGCTGCTCGATCCACAGCTTGGTGGCCTCGCTGAGCGTGTCGTCGTGCAGCAGCATCAGGTGCACGTCGAGCAGGGCGGCGAGCTCGGCGGGGGCCTCAACCGGCAGGTCGGACTTCAGCTCCTCGATCTCCTGCGCCACGGCATCGCGCGCGCTGCGCAGGCGTTCGATCTCCTGCGGCACCTGGTCCTGCGGCACGAAGTAGTGCGCGACGTCCACGCGGCTGGACGCCACCAGAACGGCGCGGCCGATGGCCACCCCGCGCGAGATGGGCAGGCCGAAGATCTGGATGCTCATCGCCGGCCGCCCATGCGCATCGGGATCACCCCTCTTCGCCGAAGCGCCCGTCGATCAGCGCCCGCAGCGCGGCCATGGCCTCGGCCTCGTCGGGGCCGTCGACCTCGAGGTCGACGCTGGCGCCCAGGCCGGCGGCCAGCATCATGACGCCCATGATGCTTTTGGCGTTGACACGCCGGCCGTTGCGCGAGAGGTGGATCTCGCTGCGGAAGCTGCCCGCCAGCTTGGTGAGCTTGGCCGACGCGCGGGCGTGCAGGCCGAGCTTATTGCTGATGGTGATGCTGGACTGGATCATGGGCTGCGGGCGCGGGGCCCTGGTTCGGGCGCCGGGAGACCGGCACGTGCATCACACCCTGGGTGGCGCCGGCCACGGCGCGGGCCACGAGTTCCTCGAGCGGCAGCGTGGCATAACACAGCGAGCGCCACAACATCGGCACGTTCACGCCCGCCACCACCCGTGCCCGCGTGCCGTCGACGGCCGCGAGCGCGCCGTTGCAAGGCGTCGCGCCGAAGACGTCCACCAGCACCAGGGCCTCGTCGCCGCCGGCCAGCACCGGTGCCAGCGCGGCCCGCACCTGGGCTTCCACCGCGGCCAGCCCCGACCCGGGGCCGACGTCGACGGCCACCAAGCGGCCGGCGCATCCCGGGTAGGCGTGCGCGGCCACGGCCTGCAGCGAGCTGGCCAGGGGAGCGTGGGCGACGACGATGATGCAGGCCATGGCGGGTCAGCGGCCATTATCCGCAGCCGCGTCGATGGCGCGCATGCGAAGCAGGAACCAGGCGAACGACGCCGCGCATAGCAGCAGCATGGCGCCCATGGCGCCGCGGAAGGCGTCGACCTCGCCGAGGCCGAGCCCACGCAAGGCATCGACGGCCAGGCCCACGCCCCACTGCACCGTGAAGACGCCGCTGAAGATGACGAGGTTGAACGCCGACAGCGCGCGCCCGGCCTGCGCGGCCGGGAAAGCCGCACCCACCGCCGGCTGGCTGACCGACACCGCCGTGCAGGCCACGCACCAGGCCGCCCAGTGCAGCGCTCCCGCCTGCGGGCCAAGCGCGATGTTCAGCGCCAGCAGCCCCAGCGCCACGGGGATGCCCCGGCGCATGATGCGCGGTGCCGTCCAGCCGCGACGCACCAGGCGCGGCATCACCGCACCCCAGGCGGCGAATGTGCAGAGCATGGCCAGGTTGACGATGAACAGGCCCTGCGCCGCCTGCCCGGCCGTCTGCCCCGCCACGCGTGTGAGCCAGGGCCCGGCCCACAGCGCCTGCACGGCGATCATGCCGCCGTAGAGCCAGAAACCCAGCGGCGCCATGGCCACGAAAAGAGGGTTGCGCACGATGGCGCCATAGCCCGGGGCGGGCGCGGCCGCAGCGGCCGCTGCTGCGGGCGGCGCATCCCGCGGGACGGCCAGCGCCAGCAGCAGCATGCCCAGGGCCAGCAGCGCCGCCACGCACCAGAACAGCCCGCGCCAGCCCAGCACCGGCAGCAGCCACTGCACCGGCAGCGTCGAGGCCAGCATGCCCAGAGAACCCGTCATCAGCAGCCACGAGTGCGCGCGCAGCTGCGCCGCCGGCGAGAACAGGCTCCTGAACAGCGTCAGCGGCGCCATCAGGCAGGCCGCCACGCCGGCTCCGATGAGCGCGCGGGCGGCAATCAGCCCTGCCAGCGATCCGGCCAGGGCGAACAGGCTGCAGCCCAGCACCGCCACGGCCAGCAGGGCCAGCAGCGTGCGCCGGGGCCCGAAACGGTCCAGCGCCTGGCCCAGCGGCAGCTGCAGGCTCGCGAAGCCCAGGAAGTAGGCCCCCGCGAGCAGCCCCAGGTCGGCCGCGCCCAGGCCGAGCTCGGCGCTGAACACCGGCGCCAGCGTGGCCGTCACGGCCCGCAGCAGGGCCGAAAGGAAGTACGCGAACGCGAACGCCAGGAAGATCCAGGCCGCCGCCGGCAGCAAAGACCACGAACGCGGCGGGCCCGTCACGGCAGCACGCGCAGCGAGCCGAGGAAGGTGTCGACCGGCTCTTCGGGCAGGCGCCGGCCCAGCACGCTGGCCTGGTAGACGCGGGTGCCATGCGTGAACACGGCCACCCGCATCTGCGCGCCCTCGCCGTCGGGGCGGCGGCCATCGAGCGCGAAGCGCCGGCTTCCCGGGTGCGGCGTCGCACCGGGCACCTGCAGGGGCGACGAGCGCGGCACGGCCGCCAGGTTCGCGGCGGCCGCGGCGGCCAGCTCGTCCAGCGCGGGGCCCAGGCGAGCGGGGTCGGCCAGGTCGGCACTGGCCAGGCCCCAGGTCTGCCCGCCGCTGTCGCAGGCCTGCAGCGCCAGCTTCACGGTCGTACCGGCCAGCGCCAGCCGCCGTTCATGCAGCTGGGGCCTGCAGGGGAACAGCGCCTGCACGGCGCCGTCGGCGCTGCGCACCTCGCGCCAGTCGTGCGCCGGGCTGCAGGCCGCCAGCGCCGCGGCCCCCGCCAGGCCCGCCAGGGCGCGCAAAGCACGGCTCGGAACGGTGGGCGGGGCAGCGGCAGGCACCCGGCCCATTATCCGGAAGGGGCGAGGGTGTCCAGCCGCGCCCGCGCCACAATGACCCGCATGGATGCATCGTCCCTGCCCGGCCCCGGCGCGCTCGACGGCGTGCGCGTGCTCGACCTGTCGCGCGTGCTCGCCGGGCCGTGGTGCACGCAGACGCTGGCTGACCTCGGGGCCGACGTGATCAAGGTGGAACGCCCACCCGCCGACGGGCAGCGCGGCGGCGACGGCACCCGGGGCTGGGGCCCGCCCTTCCTGGCCGACGACGAGGGCCGCGACACCGAGGACGCCGCCTACTTCCTGGGCGCCAACCGCAACAAGCGCTCGATCGCGATCGACTTCGCGCAGCCCGCAGGCCAGGCCCTGGTGCGGCGGTTGCTGGCGCGCTGCGACGTGCTGGTGGAGAACTTCAAGGTCGGCGACATGGCCCGCCATGGGCTGGACGCCGCCACGCTGACGCGCGAGTTCCCGCGCCTGGTGTATTGCTCCATCACCGGTTTCGGGCAGACCGGTCCCTATCGCGAGCGCGCCGGCTACGACTACGCCATCCAGGGCCTGGGCGGCCTGATGAGCGTGACGGGCGAGCGCGACGACCGCCCGGGCGGCGGCCCGCAGAAGGTGGGCGTGGCCGTGGCCGACTTGTTCACCGGCCTGTACGCCACAGTGGCCATCCTGGCGGCGCTGCGCCACCGCGACGCCACCGGCCGCGGCCAGGTGGTCGACATGGCCCTGCTCGACAGCCAGGTGGCCATGCTGGCCAACCTGGGTGCCAACTACCTCGTCACCCGCAAGCCGCCCCGCCGCGCCGGCAATGCCCACCAGAACATCGTGCCCTACCAGGTGTTCGAGGTCGCCGACGGGCACCTCATCCTGGCCGTGGGCAACGACGGGCAGTTCGAGCGCTTCTGCCGAGTGGCCGGCCTGGACGGGCTGGCGCAGGACCCCCGCTTCGCCACCAACGCGGCGCGCGTGCGCCACCGCGACGCCCTCGTGGGCCTGCTGGAGCCGGTGCTTCGGGGGCGCCGCCGCGACGACTGGCTCGCTGCCCTGGAGACGGCCAAGGTACCCGCCGGGCCGATCAATGATCTGGCGCAGGTGTTCGACGACCCGCAGGTGCGGGCCCGGGGCATGACCGTGGCGATCGAGCACCCCCGGCGCCACCGACTCGAGCTGGTGGCCAGCCCCATCAAGTTGTCGGCGACACCCCCGCAGATGCGGCGTGCGCCGCCGCTGCTGGGCCAGCATACCGACGAGATCCTTGATGAGCTGGGCGTAGACCCGGCAACGCGCACTGCTTGGCGGGAAGACGGGGTCGTCGGCTGAGCCTAATCACTTTTTGGGGCGATTCTTCTTGCCAGCGACGCGATTTGCGGGTTAGATAGAGGGTGAGGACTCCCTTGAGTTAGGGGGAGTTTCATACTGGTGCCTTGCATGGTTGTGTCCACCCGCCTCGACATGAAGCTGAATACCCTGCAGCTGACGGATCCGAAGGCGCCCACGCCAATGGGGCGGCGTGCTGCCGAGCCCGTCGATTCGCAGGGCTTGGTGGCTCAACTTGGAGGCGAAGTGGCCGCTCACCTTTCGAAGGCGCTGGAGCGGGTAACGACTCTTGCGGCCACGGGCAAGATCGACCGCGCCGGGCTTCGCGCGCTGCGTGACGAGATCGACCGCGCGAGGCGCGCCGGCATCATGGGTCAGCAGGTAGCACGACTGTCCAGCGGGCGCATGCAGTTGGCCGCCGAGCGCGTCGACCTCACCGCGCTTCTCGGTGAAGCCCTGCGCCAGCGCGGGCGCGAGATCGATGCACGCGGCATCGAGGTCTGCCAGGTGCTGTCGCCGGCTGAAATCATGGGCGACGCCACGCTGCTGTACTCGCTGCTGCAGACCCTGCTGGACTGGTGCTTCGAGCACGCCTTCGGTCGCATAGACCTG
>JBJTVI010000323.1:0-2967 GCA_046081145.1 Rubrivivax sp. | reverse complement strand
GCCGGCCTGGGCCGAGGCCTTCGAGCTTCGCGGGGGGGCCAAGGCGCAGGCCGTGCTGGGTGCGCTGCAGGCCGGCACGCAGGAGGAGATCCGTGCGCGCGCCCGCATGATGGCGCCGGTGGACGAGGGGGTGGGGCAGATCCTCGAGCTGCTCGAGCGCCGTGGTGAACTCGACGACACCGTCATCGTCTTTCTGGGCGACAACGGCTTTTTCTTCGGCGAGCACGGGTTGCTGCCCGAGCGGCGCTTTGCCTACGAGGAGGGCATACGCTCGCCCTTCGTGGTGCGCTGGCCGCGCGGCGTGAAGGCCGGCTCGCGGGTGCATCCGCTCGTGATCTGCCAGGACATCGCGCCCACCCTCCTCACGCTGGCCGGGGGCAAGCCCGGGCCGCAGGTCCAGGGCCGCTCGCTGCTGCCGCTGCTGGCCGCGCCGGGGCGCAGGCGCGTGGCCGGTTGGCGTCGCTCCTTCCTCGTCGAGTACTGGGCCGAGCAGGCGATGCCCTGGCTCGTGGGCATGAGCTACAAGGCCGTGCGCACCGACCGCTACAAGTACATCCGCTGGATCAACCGCGCGCGGGGCGCCGAGATCGACGAGCTCTACGACCTGCAGGCCGACCCCTACGAGCTGGACAACCGCATCCGCAGCCGCACGCTCGCACCGGTGCGCGAGCGCATGCAGCGCGAACTGCGCGGCCTGGTGGCCGACGCGCTGGGGCTGTAGCGCAGCAGCGGTGGTTCAGTCGGCCTTCGCGCCTGAAGCCTTGACCAACGGCACCCAGGCCGCGAGGTCGCTGGCAATCAGCCGCGCAAAGGCCGCCGGCGTGCCCGCCGGCGCGAGGTCGAAGCCCATCGGGCCGAGCTTGTCCTTGGCCTCGGCACTGGCAAAGATGCGGTTGAAGGCCTGGTTGAGCTTGTCGACCACCGCGTCGGGCGTGCCCGCGGGCGCGACGAAGCCGAACCAGGTGTTGACCTCGTAGCCCTTGATGCCCTGCTCGTCGAGGGTGGGAACGCCCGGCAGCAGCGGGGAGCGCGTGAGGCTCGTCACGCCCAGCGCACGCAGCTTGCCGTCCTTGATCTGGCTGATCACGGTGGGCGTGTTGTAGAAGCCCACGGCCACCTCACCCGACATCACGGCCAGGATCCCCGCGGGCGCGCCCTTGTAGGGCACGTGCAGCATGTCGGTGCCCGTCTGGCGCGCAAAGAGCACGCCCGAGAGGTGGTGGCTCGTGCCCGCACCACCCGAGGAGAAGGCCACGCCGCCGGGCTTGGCCTTGGCTGCGGCCGCGATGTCGCTCGGGGTGCGGGCGGTGCTGGTGGGCGGCACCACCATCACGTTGGAGACGCCGCCGATCAGCGAGACCGGGCGGAAATCCTTCTGCGAGTCGTAGCCCGGCTTGGCGTAGATGGCCTGGTTGAAGACGAGCGTGCCTTGCGAGGCGAAGGTGAGCGTGTAGCCGTCTGGCGCGGCGCGCGCCACCTCGCCCATGGCCACCGTGCCGCCGGCGGCTGCCTTGTTCTCGATCACCACCGGCTGACCGAGCGCCTTGGCGAGCTGCTCGCCGGCAAAGCGCGAGACGATGTCGGCCGTGCTGCCCGCGGCCAGCGGCACGACGAGCTTGATGGGGCGGTTGGGGTAATCCTGCGCGCAGGCGCCCGCGGGCAGGAGCAGCGCGTACAGGGCGAGGGGCCAGGCCAGTGCGGCCGTGCGGGCCACACGGGCTAGACGGGCCAGACTGGCCAGACGGGCAAGATGCAAAGGGCTGTCACCGGAGCTCAGGCGCGGCGTCATGGTAGGGGTTCCTTCCTGTTCATTCGAGGGAGAGTTTCTGCTGCGCCACCACGCGCCGGTAGACGGCGTATTCGGCGCGGATCTGTTCGGCGAATTCTGCCGGCGTGTTGCCCACGACGATGGCGCCCGTGGCTTCGATGCGGGCGCGCCCCGCGGGATCGGCCAGTGCGGTTCGCACGGCGGTCGCGAGCCTGGATGCGATCTCGCCGGGCAGGCCCTTGGGGCCCAGGAGCCCGTAGAACGCCATGCGGTTGACCTGCTCGAGGCCGAGCTCCTTGAAGGTGGGCACCGCGGGCAGCTCGGCCAGGCGGCGCGAGGAGGCCACGGCGATCGGCACGAGCTTGCCCTCCTTGACGAAGGGCAGGATCGAGGGCGTGGGGTCGAACATGATCTGGGTGACGCCCGCTACCGTGTCGGTCAGGGCCGGGCCCGAGCCGCGGTAGGGGATGTGCGTGACGAAGATGCCGGTGAGGCTCTTGAAGAGCTCCATCTGCAGGTGCGACACGCCCCCGGCTCCCGCGGTGGCGTAGTTGTAGCGGCCCGGGCTGCGGCGCATCAGGGCGAGGTAGGCGGGGTAGTCCCGCGCGGGAAGCGAGGGGTGCACGGCCATGAGCATGGGCGTGGCCGCGATGTTGACGATCGGGCTGAAGTCCTCGATCGGGTCGTAGGGGTTCTTCGGGTTGATGGCCGGATTGGCGGCCACCGTGGAGACAGTGGCCAGGCTCAGGGTGTAGCCGTCCGCGCGCGACTTCACGACCTCGAGCGCCCCCACTGCGCCTCCGCCGCCTGCCTTGTTCTCCACCACCACCGGCTGGCCCAGCAGCGGGGTGAGCCGCTCGGCGATGATGCGTGCGACGAGGTCGCTCGCGCCGCCCGGCGCGAAGGGCACCACCAGGCGCACGGGTCGGTTCGGGTACTCCTGCGCGCGGGCCTGCGGGCTCCACCCGAGGAGGGAGGCAGCCAGTGCCACCAGGGCTCGTCTCGTGCACATGCGCGCGGATCCTTTCATGCGAGGGGGCTGGGGGTGCGGCCGGCGCCTGGGCTCGCGTCCGGGCCCGATGGGAGATCGACCGTGGCGCCCAGCACGAGCGTGTTCGGCAGCAGGGGCTCGAGCACGGACTCGGCCTCGGCCTGCGCGCCGCGCAGCAGGGCCACCGAGCCGGCGGGCAGCTCCAGGG
>JBJTVI010000322.1:0-2080 GCA_046081145.1 Rubrivivax sp. | reverse complement strand
GCCTTGGCCGAGTCGTCGTTGCCCGGGATCACGTACTGAACGCCGTCGGGGCTGTGGTTGGAGTCCACCACGCCGATCACGGGAATGCCCAGCTTGTTGGCCTCGGCCACCGCGATCTTGTGATAGCCGACGTCGATCACGAACAGGGCATCGGGCAGCGCGCCCATTTCCTGGATCCCGCCGATGTCCTTCTCGAGCTTGGAGAGCTCGCGGTCGAACATCAGGGCTTCCTTCTTGATCATGGTCTCGGTGCCGGTCTCCTTGGTGGCCTGCATGTCCTTGAGCTTCTTCAAGGAGCCCTTGACGGTCTTGAAGTTGGTCAGCATGCCGCCGAGCCAGCGCTGATCCACGAAGGGCATGCCGCACCGGCGCGCCTCCTGGGCAATCAGCTCGCGCGCCTGGCGCTTGGTACCCACCACCAGAATCGTGCCGCGGCGGGCCGAGAGCTGGCGCACGAACTTCATCGCCTCGGTGAAGAGCGGCAGCGTCTTCTCGAGGTTGATGATGTGGATCTTGTTGCGATGCCCATAGATGAAGGGGGCCATCTTGGGGTTCCAGAAGCGCGTCTGGTGCCCGAAATGGACACCCGCTTCCAGCATCTCGCGCATGGACACGGACATGGTTGCTCCGAAGGTTGGTCCTAGAATCCCGGCCTGAACCCCGGCCCTGCGGCACCCGGCCCCTCCTGGTGGAGGAAAGCTTCGATGTGCCCCAGGAACCGGGGCACCGTTCGGCGGCCGGGTTCGCGTGTGATCTGCGCGAGGCCACCCGACGGGCGGCTTGAAACGCGCAAACTTTCGAATTCTAGCACGGTGGCTCCCAAGGGCTGCCCGCCTCCCTCCATGCGCATCGCCATCGTGGGCGCCGGCATCATCGGCGTCACCACCGCCCACGCGCTTGCCGCCGACGGCCACGACGTGATGGTCTTCGACCGCCACGGCGCGGTGGCCAGCGGCACGAGCTTCGCCAATGCGGGTGTCCTGGCTCCTGGCTACGTCACCCCCTGGGCTGCGCCGGGCATGCCGCTGAAGGTCCTGGCGGGCCTGTTTTCGCGCCATGCCGCGGTGCGCTTCGGCCCCCGGTGGCCCCTGGCCCTGCCCTGGATGCTGCGTTACCTGCGCGCCTGTCAGGCCGGGGCGTATGAACGGCACCGCCGCGCCCTGCACGCCCTGGCCGGCCTGAGCCTGGAGTGCCTGACGCAGACGGCCACCGACCTGGATCTTCCGCACGAGCGCGCGACGGGTTACCTGGTGCTGCTGCGAACCCCCCGCGAGGCGCACCGCTACCGCTCCTCGCTGGCGGCACTCGACGCGCTTGGGGTGCACCACGAGTGGCTCGACGAAGCGGCGTGTCGCGCGGTCGAGCCTTCACTCTCGCATGCCACACCGCTGCACGCGGGCGTGTACCTGCCCGACGCCGCGGTGGGGAACTGCCGCCTTTACGTGCAAGGCCTGCGCCAGCACCTGGCCGACCAAGGTGTGAGCTTTCGCCTGGGCTGCGAGGTGCGCGGCCTGGAGACCGGCTCGAGCCTGCGGCTCGTGCTGTCCGAGGGAGGCACAGCTTCGCGCGCCGAATTCGATCGGGTCGTGCTGTGTGCCGGCCATGAGGCCCCCGGGCTGCTCTCGCCGCTGGGCCTGCGGCTGCGGATGGAGCCGATATGGGGCTACTCGCTCACGGCCCGCCTGCGCCCACCCGATGGCCAGAGGGGAACGGGCCCACGCGCCGGCCTGATGGATGAGCGTTTCAAGGTTGCCCTGTCTCGCCTGGGAGACCGGGTACGCGTGGCGGGCAGCGCGGAACTGGGCGGCCAGCCTCAGTCCCTTCACCCGCGTGCCCTGGCCACCCTGCACCGGGTGCTCGACGACTGGTTCCCCGGGCAGGCCGAGGCCTCCGGGCTCCAGTACTGGAAGGGGGCCCGACCGATGCGCCCCGACGGTCCGCCCGTGATCGGCGCCACCGCCGTCGAGGGCGTGTGGGTGAACCTCGGGCATGGCTCGAGCGGGTGGGCCCTCGCGTGCGGGTCGGCCAGGCTGCTCGCCGACCTCCTCGCCGCCCGCACGCCTGCGATCGACCCGGCTCC
>JBJTVI010000321.1:0-3575 GCA_046081145.1 Rubrivivax sp. | reverse complement strand
GCGCTCCACGCGCACCAGGCCCGAACTCTCGACCGAGAGCGCGTCCAGCACGCGGGCGGGGCCGAGCTCGCAGCCCAGCCAGGCGCAGCCCCGAACCAGAAGCGGTGCCAACACGGGCACGCGGACCGCGAGGCGGTCGCGCCAGGTGTGGGCCACCTGGGCAGCCAGCAGCGTGGCCGCAAGCAGCGCCACGCCGGCCAGCGCGGCGCGCACGCCCGGGCGGCGCCAGCGTGCAGCGCGGTCCGCCAGGCGCACGAACGAGGGCGCAAGTGCCGGCTCGGCGCGGAGGTCTTCCAGCGCGGCTGCCGGCGCGGGAGCCGGGGCCGGCGGCTGTGGCATGCGTTCCCGCGCCCGGCGTGGTCCGGAGGCGCTGCCCGACCCGTCGGCGCGCGGGGGCGGAATCTCTGTTCTGTCGCCGGGTCTGCCGGCCGGGACCCCGCCTTCAGGGGAAGCAGGGGTCGGAGGAGCCGGCTGCGCCGCCGCGACCGCCGCCGACCGTGGGGAGGTGCCGGGGCGCGCCGCTGACCGCGCGACCTCGAGGCCTATGGCACCGCCCGCGCCCGGCTGTGCTGCCGTGCTATCGCGCCAGGGCAGGCCGGTGTCCAAATCGACCAGACCCTCGAGCGCGTTGAACACCTGCGAGCAGCGGCCGCAGCGCACCCAGCCTTCGGACACCCGCAGCTGATCGGCCACGACCCGGAACACGGTGCCGCAGGCGCTGCAGCGGGTGGCGAGGCTGCTCATCGCCGCCCCCGGTTCAGGCACGGCGGCCCGTCATCAGGATCCAGCCGTCCTCGCGGTCGGCCACCGTGAGCGCCATCGGCGGCGTGCAGTCCGCGTAGGTCGACGCGATCTCGTCGGCCTGGCGCTCCAGCAGCCCGGCCAGCACCAGCCAGCCGCCCGGCGCGACGTGGGCGCTGAGCAGGGGCGCCAGCAGCTTCAGCGGCGACGCCAGGATGTTGGCCAGCACCAGCCCGTACTCGCTGGCTGCCAGCTCGGGCAGGCCGGGGTTGAGCGCCACGCCGTTGGCGCTGGCGTTGTCGCGCGTGCTCTGCACGGCGGCGGGGTCGATGTCGACGGCGTCGATGTGCTGCGCGCCCATCAGCGCGGCACCGATGGCCAGGATGCCGGAGCCGCAGCCGTAGTCGAGCACGCGCGCCAGGTCGGCGGGCGCGGCGTGCGTGTGCTGCGTGGCCAGCCAGCGCAGGCACATGCTCGTGGTGGGGTGGGTGCCGGTGCCGAAGGCCAGGCCGGGGTCGAGCCGGATCACCTGGCGCGCCGCGGCCGGCACGGCGTGCCAGCTGGGCACGATCCAGAACGTGGGCGTGATGGGCACGGGCTCGAACTGGCTCTGCGTCAGGCGCACCCAGTCGGCCTCGGGTGCGGCCTGCAGCGACTGCACCGCCAGGCCCTCGGTCCAGTCCTGCGCCAGCAGCAGCGTGGCCGCGGCTTCGGCCTGCGACTCCTGCTCGAACAGCACCTTCAGCGGGCTGCGCGCCCAGCCGGGCGCGGGCGCGGGCAGGCCCGGCTCGCCGAACAGGGCCTGCTCGGCATCGGTGTCGGCGTCGGCGTCCTCGACGCTGACGGACAGCGCGTCGAGCTCGTCGATGAGCGCGTCCGAGACCGGTTCCACCAGGGCCGCCGGGGCGCGCAGGATCAGCTCGACCATGTCCGACAAGCGTGCATGGCCAAGTTTCCCGCCGCGGAACCGGCTTTGCCGGGCCGCTGGCGGACGGCCCCCCCGGGGGGTAGCGAGCGACAGCGAGCTTGGGGGCTCACACTCACCTCTTGTGCTGGCTCATCCACTGCTCGAGGTAGTGGATGGTCGTGCCGCCTTCCATGAACTTGCTGTCGACCATCAGCTCGCGGTGCAGCGGGATGTTGGTCTGGATGCCCTCGACCACCGTCTCCATCAGAGCGATGCGCATGCGGGCCATGGCCTGCTCGCGGGTGTCGCCGTGGCAGATGATCTTGCCGATCATGCTGTCGTAGTTGGGCGGCACGAAGTAGTTCGTGTAGACGTGCGAGTCCACGCGCACGCCGGGGCCGCCCGGGGCGTGCCACAGCGTGATGCGGCCCGGGCTGGGCACGAACTTCACCGGGTCCTCGGCGTTGATGCGGCACTCGATGGCGTGGCCGCGCAGCCCGATCTGGCGCTGCGTGAACGGCAGCTTCTCGCCGGCGGCGATGCGGATCTGCTGCTGCACGATGTCGATGCCCGTGACGAGCTCGGTCACGGGGTGCTCGACCTGCACGCGCGTGTTCATCTCGATGAAGTAGAACTCGCCGTTCTCGAACAGGAACTCGAAGGTGCCGGCGCCGCGGTAGCCGATTTTCTTGCAGGCCGCGGCGCAGCGCTCGCCGATGCGCTCGATCAGCCGCCGCGGGATGCCCGGCGCCGGCGCCTCCTCGATGATCTTCTGGTGCCGCCGCTGCATGCTGCAGTCGCGCTCGCCCAGCCACACGGCGTTTCGGAAGCCGTCGGCCAGCACCTGGATCTCGATGTGCCGCGGGTGCTCGAGGAACTTCTCCATGTAGACCTGCGGGTTGCCGAAGGCTGCCCCGGCCTCGGCGCGCGTGGTCTGCACGGCGTGGATCAGCGCCGCCTCGGTGTGCACGACGCGCATGCCGCGCCCGCCGCCGCCGCCGGCCGCTTTGATGATTACCGGGTAGCCCACGGCCCGCGCGATGCGGATGATCTCCTTCGGGTCCTCGGGCAGCGCGCCCTCGGAGCCCGGCACGCAGGGCACGCCGCTCTTGATCATCGCCTGCTTGGCGCTGACCTTGTCGCCCATGATGCGGATGCTCTCGGGCGTGGGCCCGATGAACACGAAGCCGCTGCGCTCCACGCGCTCGGCGAAGTCGGCGTTCTCGCTCAGGAAGCCGTAGCCGGGGTGGATGGCCTCGGCGTCGGTCACCTCCGCGGTAGAGATGATGGCCGGCATGTTGAGGTAGCTCTGCGCGCTGGGCGCCGGGCCGATGCACACGGCCTCGTCGGCGAGCTTGTGTTGTCCCATCCAAAGGATCAATTACCCAACACCATTCTGTATCAGGAAAAGTTTTATCACTTTCTTCACTTAAAATTCCGTAACCTGAGAAAGTAGAAGCTATAGCATCTCTAATTTCTTGATCTGCCCATTTATCAGCTTGAGTAACTAAAGTTCCATCAGCTTTTTGAGATGCTTGAACTTTCCCAAAATCCTGCATTAATTGTTTTCCCACCCTGGTTGTAATAGTTTGGGAAAAATCTAAAATCGTGTTCCAAAAATCATTCATTGTTAATTCGTAATTCGTAATTATTTATTGGTCATTAGTCATTGGCTAATTATACCTAATCACCAGTCACCAGTCACCAATCACCTAATCTAAATCACTTTCTAAAACCGAAGCTAAAGCTTGTTTAGTATTGGTTTGAAATTCTGTCACATTTACCCGGTTTAAAAACCACAGAGAAATGATCATTCCCAAAGCTTCTAAAACAAAAACCATACCATAAGCTAATACTAAATTATTGGTAAACAAATTGCGACCAATATCTAAAACAGTACCACCAATGACTACAGCTATTCCTCTAG
>JBJTVI010000320.1:0-4946 GCA_046081145.1 Rubrivivax sp. | reverse complement strand
GCGTCAACCGCGCTTCGCGCAGAATCCTGGCCCTGCTTCCGGAGGTCTTTCCGATGTCCCGCCTGACCCTGATCTGTGCCGCTGCGGTGCTCGCGCTGGGTGTGGCTGGCGCGCCCGCGGCTGCCGCCCCCGGGTTGCCCTCGGCCAACGTCGCCTGGCTGCCCGCCGCCGTGGACGCCGACATCGACCGCGCCTTTGCCCAGGCGCGTGAGCAGAGAAAGCCCGTGCTCCTGTACTGGGGCGCCACCTGGTGCCCGCCGTGCAACCAGCTCAAGGCCACCTTCTTCAACCGCCAGGATTTCGCCCAGCAGGCGCGCAACTTCGTGGCCGTGCACGTCGACGGGGACCGCCCCGGCGCGCAAAAGCTCGGCGCGCGCTTCAAGGTGCGCGGCTACCCCACCGTGATCCTGATGGGCGCCGACGGCGCCGAGATCTCGCGCCTGGCCAGCTACGCCGACCCGGCGCAGATGATGGCCGTTCTGCAAGCAGGCCTGGCCGGCGGGCGCGGCATCAAGGCGGTGCTGGCCGACGCGCGCGCGGGCAAGGCGCTTTCGGCCAACGAGTGGCGCATGCTGGCCTTCCACGGATGGGAGGTCGACGAGGGCCAGACCGTGAGCGCGGCCGAGCGCCCCGCCGTGCTGGCCGACCTGGCTGCGCGCAGCCCCGCCGGGGATGCCGAGACCACGACCCGGCTGTGGCTCAAGGCCCTGGGCGCGAGCGACGACGGCAAGGGCCTCAGGCCCGACGCCGCCTTGCGTCAGCGCGTGGACCGTGTGCTGAGTGATCCCTCACTTGCGCGGGCGCAGATGGATGTCCTGGCCGGCGAAGCCACCGACATCGTCAAGGTGCTGACCCCCGAGGAGGGTGCCGAACGCCGGGCCCTGGCCGAGCGCTACGACGCGGCGCTGGCGCGGCTGCAGGCCGACGCCGCGCTCTCGCGCGGCGACCGGTTGAGCGCCCTGATCGCCCGCATCCAGCTCGCCCGGCTGGGGCAGCCGCGCGACGCGCTGCAGCCGAGCCTGCCGGCGGCCCTGGTGCGCGAGGTGCGCGAGACGATGCAACGCTTCGACCGCGAGATCACCGACGGCTACGAGCGCCAGGCCGTGATCACCTCGGGCGCCTACGCCCTGGCGCGCGCCGGCCTGTGGGCCGACAGCGACGCCCTGCTGCAGGCCAACCTCACCCGCAGCCACTCGCCCTACTACCTGATGAGCCAGCTGGCCGGCAACCTGCGCCGCCAGGGCCGCACCGAAGACGCGCTGCGCTGGTACCAGGCCTCCTTCGACAAGGCGGTGGGCCCGGCCACGCGGCTGCAATGGGGAGCGGGCTACCTGGGCGCGCTCGTCGACCTCGCACCGCAGGACGCCGCGCGCATCGAGAAGGCTGCCGCCCAGCTCTTCACCGAAGCCGCGGCCGACAAGGGCGCGTTCTACGAGCGCAGTGCGCGCTCACTCCAGCGAATGGGCTCGAAACTCAACGAGTGGAACCAGGACGGCCGGCAAGCGGGGGTGCTGCAGCGGCTGCGCCGCCAGCTCGACGGCGTGTGCGCTGCGGTGGAGGCGGCCGACGGCCAGCGCGCGGCCTGCGAGTCGGTGCTCAAGCCCCGCAGCTGATCCGGGGCGCGCGGGCGCTCGTCCGGCCAGGCGGCGCGTTCGTCCATGCGCCCGGCGCGGGCCCTTGCGCCTGGTCACAATGCCGGCATGCATGACTTCCAGATCCTGAGGTCCGCGCGGGCCGGCACGCTTGGGTGGGTGGCCGCCCTGGTGGCAACTCTGGCTGCTACTCTGGCAACCACCGCCCAGGCTGCCAGCCCCGCGCCCGCCGCAGCCGCTGCCCCAGCCGCCTCCACCTCCGCGGCACCGGCGGCAGTCTCCGCGACCCCGCCACCCTCGCTCAAGCCCTGCCGGCTGCATGGGGTGGAGTCCCCCGCGCAGTGCGGCTCGGTGCGCCGGCCGCTCGACCCGGCCCACCCCCAAGGCACGCAGATCGACGTGCACTTCGCCGTGCTGCCGGCACTGGCGCGCCACAAGCGGGACGACCCCGTCTTCTTCTTGGCCGGCGGCCCGGGCCAGAGTGCCATCGCGCTGGCCGGGGTCCTGGCCGGGCAGTGGTCGCGCCTGGGTTCGCGGCGCGACTTCGTCTTCGTGGACCAGCGCGGCACGGGCCGCAGCGCCCCGCTCGAGTGCCCGCAGCCTGAGCTCGGCCGCCCGCTGGCCGAACTGGCCGACATGCAGGCGGCGCGTGCGCGGCTGGCGGCGTGCCGGGCCGAGCTCGCCAAGCTCCCGCATGGCGACCTGCGCCACTACACCACGTCCGTGGCGATGCAAGACCTCGACGCCGTACGCCGCGCGCTCGGCGCCGAGCGTATCAACCTCGTGGGCGGCTCCTACGGCACGCGCGCCGGGCTCGAGTACATGCGCCAGTTTCCGCAGGCCGTGCGCCGCGCCGTGCTCGACGGCGTGGCCCCGCCCGACATGGCGCTGCCGCTGGCCTTCGGGGCCGACACGCACGCGGCCTTCGAGGCCATGCTCGCCGCCTGCGAGGCCGAGCCGGCCTGCCGGGCCCGGCACCCGGGCCTGCGCGCCGACTGGCAAGCCCTGCTGGCGAGCCTGCCGCGGCGCGTGTCCGCGCCGCATCCGGTCACGGGCGTAGAGGAGCCTTTCGTGCTCACGCGCGAGATGGCGCTCACGCTCGTGCGCCCGGCCCTCTACTCCCCGGCCCTGGCCGCCGGGCTGCCCCACGCCATCTCGCAGGCCGCGCGCGGGCGCCTGGGCCCGCTCGTGGGCCTGGGGGGCGCGCTCGGCGGGGGTCGGCGCGAGCTGCGCCTGGCCGAGGGGTTGCATTTCTCCGTGATCTGCGCCGAAGACGAGCCGCGCATCACGCCCGAGGCGGCGGCGCAGGCGCAGCGCGAGACGCCCTTTGCCGAGCCCAACCTGGCCACCTACCGCGAGGCCTGTCGCGACTGGCCGCGCGCGACGGTGCCCGCGGCCTTCGCCACCATCGGCCCTGCACCGGCGCCGACGCTGCTGCTGTCCGGGGGGGCGGATCCGGCCACCCCCACTCGCCACGGCGAGCGCGTGGCGCGCGCACTGGGTGCGAAGGCGCGCCACGTGGTCGTCGAGCAGGCCGGGCATGGCGTGCTGAGCATCGGCTGCCTGCGCGACGCTGCCGTGCGCTTCATCCATGCCGAGGACGACACCGCCGCATTGGCCGTGGCCACCGACTGCGCCCAGGCGGTGCCGCGTCCGCCCGCCTGGCGCGCGCCCAGCCTGGCCGCCGCAACCGGGGGTGCACGATGATCGTCGTGAGCGAACTCTCCAAGGCCTTCGTGCAGGGCCGGGGTCGCCGTGCGCGGCGCGTGCAGGCGGTGGACGGCGTGAGCTTCACGGCGCGCGATGGCTGCATCACCGGGCTGCTCGGCCCCAACGGGGCAGGCAAGACGACCACGCTGCGCATGGCCGCGCGCCTCATCACCCCGGACGGCGGCTCGGTGCAGGTCGATGGCATCGACGTGGCCACGCGCCCGGCGCAGGCCCTGGCCCGCATGGGCGTGCTCAGCGACGCCAAGGGGCTGAGCACGCGGCTGACTGCGCGCGAGAACATCGTCTACTACGGGCGGCTGCACGGCATGACGCGCGAGGCCGCCCACGCGCGCGCCGAGGTGCTGGCACAGGTACTGGAGATGGGCGACCTGCTCGAGCGACGCACCGAGGGCTTCAGCCAGGGCGAGCGCATGAAGACGGCGCTTGCCCGCGCCCTCGTGCACGACCCGCCCAACATCGTGCTCGACGAGCCCACCAACGGCCTGGACGTGCTGGCCACGCGCGCCCTGCGCGAGGCGCTGCGGCGCCTGCGCGACGAGCACGGCAAGTGCATCGTGTTCTCTACCCACATCATGCAGGAGGTGGAGCGGCTGTGCGACGAGGTGGTGGTGATCGCCGGTGGCCGCACCGTGGCCCGCGGCAGCGTCCCGGCACTGTGCGCGCACACCGGCTGCCCCGACTTCGAGGACGCCTTCGTCGCGCTTGCCTTCCCCGAGGCGGACCCCCTGCACCCCCCGCCCGCCCGGCTCGAGGAGGCCGCCTGATGCACGCCGCCTGGATCGCCTTCGTCAAGGAACTCGTCGATGCGCTGCGCGACCGGCGCACGATGCTCATGGTGCTGCTGAGCTCGGTGGCACTCGGCCCGCTCACGCTCGTGCTGATGTCGGTGCTCGTCTCGGACATCGAAAAGCGCGCCGAGGCGAGGCAGGTCGTGGTGGTGGGGCTCGAGCATGCGCCCACGCTTGCCAACTACCTGCAGCGCCAGACGCAGCGCGTCGAGGCCGCCCCGGCCGACTACGCGCGCCAGCTGCAAGACAGCAAGCTTGGTGATGCGGTGCTCCTCGTGCCCGCCGACTTCGAAGAACGCCTGGCGCGCGGCGAGCCGCCCGTGCTGGAGGAGCATCATTTTCCTAGCTTCCTCATCATCACTATAATCATCATCAGGATCAATTCTTGCCGCACGTCGGATAAAATTCGCAGTCGTCTCCAATGCAAACAAGGCCCAGACATCACTAATGGGATTCGATCCTTGATAGGCAGGTCGATGAGCAGGTGAAATGGGTTTCGGTCTTTGATGGAATGGTAGGGCGGTATAGGATTCCAACGCATGACAAAGGACATCTAGACCTGAAAATGTTGCCACTCTTGATGGAAGAGTCTTCGTATTTTGTGGATCAATAATTCCCAGAGTCGGTTTGAGTTTCCGACTAGCAATGCCAGTTTTGGAACGTGTCCGAGTGTCATCAAAGATCGCTACACCAGTTGTTTCACTCCCCGTTCCTGCTGTAGTCGGTATCGCAATTAATGGTGGTAAATCACCCTGGATTGGTAATGCCTTTCCAAGTGGAGCATTGACATAATCATAAAAGTCTTGTGGTGGAGGACGAGAGGCATATAAATTTG
>JBJTVI010000319.1:0-4877 GCA_046081145.1 Rubrivivax sp. | reverse complement strand
CGCGGCGCGCGAACACCTGGCGCTCGCTCTGCGACTCGCGGATCCTCAGGAGCGCCGTAAGGTGATGTCCAATCTGGCGGTGATTGAGACGGACGCGTCCATCCCGCTGCCGCTCCGGACACCGTGGAGTCTGATGGCCGTGGACGGCAGCGTGGCCCCCGCCCTGATCGAGGCGCTGGCGGCGCGCGCGCCCGCCCGCGCCCTGGAGGTGGCGCAAGCCCTGCGCGAGAGCGGGCAGTCGGCCGGCTCGGCGCTCGAGCAGATGGCCGTGCTCCTGCAGCAGATGGCCGTGGAGCAGGCGGTGCCGGGGTCGCTCGACGCGGCCGACCCCGAGCTGAACGCCCCGCGCGAGCTCGCCGCCCGGCTGGCACCCGACGAGACGCAACTGCTCTACAGCATCGTGCTGCACGGGCGCCAGGAGCTCTCGCTCACGCCCGACGAGCACGCGGGCCTGGTAATGACGCTGCTGCGCTTCCATGCCTTCGTCGAGCCCGGTGGGGCGGGAGCAGGCGCGGGGGCGGCATCAGGCGCCGCGCGCCCCGCTGCCGCCGCCTTGCGGGTGAGCGCGCCGCCGGCCCTGGCGGTGCCGGCGCCCATGCCTGCGCCGGCGCGGGTGCCCCTGCCTGCGCTCCTGTCGGTGCCGCTGCCAGGGGCGGCGCCCGCGCCTGAAGCGGTGGCCGCGTCCGGGCCTCCAGCCCCCGTAGCAGTGGCAGCGCCCACACCCCGCGCCGAGCCCTTCTCCCCCAATGGCCCTGTGGCCGCTGTTGCCCCCGTTGCCCCCATTGCCCCCGTTCCCCCCCGCGGGGCGGTACCCGACCCCGCGCTCGGCGATCGCTGGCAGGCACTGGTGACCGCGCTCAACGCGAGCGGCCGGCTCAGCGGCCTGGCCCGCGAGCTCGCGCTTCAGGGTGCGCTCGTGGCCGTGGGCGAATCCACCCCTGGCGAGGGCGCGCCCACCTGGACGATCGAGGTCGAGCACGAGCCCCTGCGTGGGGAGGCCCTGGCCGACAAGCTGCGCGAGGCGATCCACGCCGAGCTTGGCGCGCCCGTGTGGCTTCGGGTCGTGGCGGGTGCGGCAACCGACTCCCCCGCTCGGCGCGAGGCCGCCGAACGCGTGCGCCGCCAGCAGGCGGCCGAACGGGCGATACACGAGGATCCGGGCGTGCGCGAGCTGCTGGCCCAATTCCCGGGTGCACGCGTCGTGCCCGGATCGGTTCGGCCGTCCTGAGGCGGCCAGAGCCGAACACTCCCCACCCCATTCCCACGAGAGGACACCCACCATGATGAAGGGTCAGCTGGCCGGCCTGATGAAGCAGGCCCAGGCGATGCAGGACAACCTCAAGCGTGCGCAGGACGAACTCGCCTTGCTCGAGGTCGAGGGGCAGGCCGGTGCGGGGCTCGTGAAGATCACGATGACCTGCAAACACGATGTCAAGCGCGTGGCGATCGACCCGAGCCTGCTCGGCGAAGACCGCGAGATGCTCGAAGACCTCGTGGCTGCCGCCTTCAACGACGGCGTGCGGCGCGCCGAGCAGGTGACCAGCGAGAAGATGTCGCGCCTGACAGCCGGGTTGCCGCTGCCCCCGGGCATGAAGCTGCCCTTCTGAGGCGAGGCCGGCGATGGCCGCCGAGCCGGCGCTCGAGGCGCTCGTCGAGTCGCTGCGGCGACTGCCCGGAGTGGGGCAGAAATCGGCGCAGCGCATGGCCTGGCACCTGCTCCAGCATGACCGCTCTGGTGCGCGTCAGCTTGCCGCCGCGCTCCTGGCGGCCGACGAGCGGCTGGGGCATTGCGCGCGTTGTCACACCTTCACGCAGTCGCCGCTGTGCGCCACCTGCAGCGATGCCGCCCGCGATGCCTCGCTGCTGTGCGTGGTCGAGACGCCGGCGGATCAGGCGGCCTTCGAGCGCACCGGCAGCTACCGGGGCCTGTATTTCGTGCTCATGGGGCGGCTGAGCCCGCTGGAAGGTGTGGGGCCGCAGAGCATCGGCCTGGCGCCACTACTGCAGCGGGTGGCCGATGGCAGCGTGCACGAGCTCATCGTGGCCACGGGCTTCACCGCCGAGGGCGAGGCCACGGCGCAAGCCATCGCGCAGCTGCTTCGCGGCCGCGAGGGGCTGCGCGTCACGCGGCTGGCGCGCGGGGTGCCCGTGGGCAGCGACCTCGAATTCGTGGATCCGGGCACCATCGCCCACGCCTACGTCGACCGGAGATGACCCGATGAAGCTCGCCTACCTGTGCATGCTCGTGGCCTGCCTGCTGCCCATCGTGTGCGCGGGCATTGCCAAGTCCGGCAGCTTCGGCCGCCCCCGCAGCCAGGGTGGCTACGACAACCACGACCCGCGCGCCTGGCTCGCGCGCCAGCAGGGGCACCGCGCGCGGGCCAATGCGGCTCAGGCCAACAGCTTCGAGGCGCTTCCGGTCTTCATTGCCGCGGTGCTGGTGGCCCAGCTCGCGGGCGTGTCGGGCTTAATGGTGGGGGCCCTGGCGCTGGCCTTCGTCCTGCTGCGCGTGCTCTACATCGCCCTCTACCTGAGCGATCGCGCGGCCGCGCGCTCGGTGGTCTGGATGCTCGGGATGGGCGTGTGCATCGCGCTCTTCGTGGCCGCGCTGTGGCAGGCGCCCTGAAGGGCCCCGGCGGGATCGGCCGCAGCCACCCGGCTGCCTGAGGCCTGCCGGGGGCTCACCGGGGAGGTGCTGCCTCGACTCCTTTGGTGGCGGCCTTGGCTGCAGGCTTCGGCGCAGCCGTGGCCGGGCGGGCGGGCGTACCCTTGGCAGGGGCCTTGGCAGCGGTGGCGCCCGATCGCGCGGGGCTCTTTGCGCCGGCGGCGGGCGGCCGGCCCGCGGGGCGACGGCCGGGCGGCGCCGGCTGCGCCTTGCGCGGCGGGGCCTCGGGGGCCAGGGCGAGCCGCCCGCGGTCGGCCAGACGGTCGGAGACATCGGCGGCCTGCGGGTTGGTGCGCCGCACCACGAGTGCCGAGCCCTCGCGCACGAGCATGCGCGGCGGGATCCGGTTGATCTCCAGCAGTTCCGCCTCGCTCATGCGCACGAGCCGGGCCGCCTCCTGCGGCTTCATGGTGCGTGGCGCCACCCAGGCCGTCCAGCTCGACAGGGGGCCCACGTGCGTGGCCAGGCCACTCACGAAGCGGTTGGCCTCGTCGTAGGGCAGCAGCAGGCTCGGCGTGGCGGCGGCCAGCACCACGGGCTTGTTGAGTTGCGGGTTGAGCGAACGGAAGGCCTCGGCCTCCAGGCCCGACAGGCTCAGGATCAACGCCACGTCGATGTCGCGCTCGATGGGCACGGTGAGGAAGAAGGGGTGGTTTTCCAGGGGCGGCAGCTTCAACCCGAAGGCCTCGGGCCGCAGCACGATGTTCTTCACCGCCTGCAGCTTGGGCACGTAGTTGCGCGTCTCGTCGGGCATGCGCAGGTCGGCGTAGGTGGTGCCCTGGCGCGCGCGCTCGTTGCGGGCGATGGCGCGCTGCACGTTGCCCTGGCCCCAGTTGTAGGCCGCCAGCGCCAGGTGCCAGTCTCCGAACATGCGGTGGAGCATCTGCAGGTAGTCGAGCGCCGCGCGGGTGGAGGCGATGACGCTGCGCCGGTCGTCGCGAAAGAGGTTCTGCTTGAGGTCGAAGTGCGTGCCGGTGCCCGGCATGAACTGCCACATGCCCGAGGCGCGCGCACGCGAGAGGGCCTCGGGGTTGAAGGCACTCTCGATGAAGGGCAGCAGCGCCAGCTCCATCGGCATGCCGCGCTCGTTCACCTCCTCGACGATGTGGAAGAGGTAGCGCGCACCCCGGTCCATCATGCGCTCCACGTAATCGGGGCGCTCGGCGTACCAGCGCTCCCACTTGCGCACGAGTTCTCCCTCGTGGTCCGGCACGGCGAAGCCGCCACGCACGCGCTCCCACAGATCGGCCCGGGCCGAGTCCATGCGTTCGGCTCCGAACTGCGCGCGCAGGCCCTGCGGCCGGTCCTCCGGCCGCGCCGCGGCAATGGCCACGGGCGCCACGGGCGAGGTCTTGGCGGCCGGGGCCGCTTCCGGGGCGGGCGCGCCGGTGCTGCCGGGGGCCGGAGCGGCCGTTGCGGCGGGCCCGGTGGCTGCAAAGGCCGTGGCCGGTGCAGCGGGTGCGGTGGGTGCAGCGGGTGCGGCAACGATCCGCGCCGGTTGCGCATCGCCCACCGGTGCGTCCGGCCAGGGCGGCGCCACGATACGGGGGGCGGGGTCGGGCGCCGTGGCGCAGCCGGCCACGAGGGCCGCCGCGCACAGGCCCAGCAGGGCACGGGAGATCGTCATCGGAATCGGTTTTTCCACTCGCGCAGCGCCGCGAACACGGCAACGGGCGAATCGTCGGCTGCGCCTTCGCGCCGGGCGGCGGCGGCGACCGCCGGCTCGGCGCAGCGCAGGAAGGGGTTGATGAGACGCTCGCGCGCGATGGAGGAGGGCAGCGTGAACTCGCCCCGGGCCCGCAGCCCCTGGCAGTGCGCCAGGTGCGTGGCGGCCGCCTCGTTGGAGGGCTCCACTGCACAGGCAAAGCGCAGGTTGGAGACGGTGTACTCGTGCGTGCAGCACACGCGAGTGTCCCCGGGCAGCCGGGCCAGGCGCTGCAGCGAGTCGTGCAGCTGCGCAGCCGTGCCCTCGAAGAGCCGGCCGCAGCCGGCCGAAAAGAGCGTGTCGCCGCAAAAGAGCAGCGGCGCGGGCCCCGCGTCGAGGCTGAAGTAGGCGATGTGCCCGGCCGTGTGCCCGGGCACCTCCAGCACCTCGAAGCGCAGGCCCAGGAGTTCGATCGTGTCGCCCTGGAGGTGCGGCACGTTGGGCTCCGGAATGCGCTCGCGTGCCGGCGCGTGCACCGCCCCGCGCAGGCGCGGGCGCAGGCGGTCG
>JBJTVI010000318.1:0-2019 GCA_046081145.1 Rubrivivax sp. | reverse complement strand
CACGATACAGTCGCCCACCACATGCTCCACCACGCCGCCGCGCGCCGACACCGCCGCCTCCACTGTGGCGTAGAAGCGGTGCAGCACCGTGGCGCTCTCCTCCGGGCTTTTCCCCTCGCAGTAGGCGGAGAAATTACGCAGATCGAGCACCATCACCGTGGCCTCGCGCCGCTCGGCCTGCACTGCGGCCGAGGGCTCCGCGAGCGCAAGCTTGCGGGCGGCAGCCTCCGGCAGGTAGCTGCTCAGGTTGCCGTAGAGCCGCTCGCGCTCGAGCCGCACCCTGAGCGTTTCCGCAAGCAGCAACAATCCAGCACACAGGAGCGCAAAGAGCGCGGGAGCGCCCCAGTGCAACACCAGGTGGTGCGCATGGAGCAGATGCACGTGCGCAGCGAAGATCCAGCCCAGGTTCAGCACTGCCACCAGCGGCAACGACACTGCGGGCCCGGGACGGGCAGGCAAAAGCGCCCCGAGACTTGCAAGCAGCACGAGCAGGCAGGCACCGCCAAGCGCCCACCCGGCCCACGCCGGATCGCGGGGCGTGCGGGCGTCGAGCGCGGCTGCCAGCAACTGCGCGTGCACTTCGATGCCACCCACGGCACCGCCCTGCGGGGTTACCACCGCATCGCCTGCACCCAGCGCAGTGGAGCCCACAAGTGCCCACACGCCCCTGAGCATGCCCTCGGGCAGGCGCCCCGCGAGCACGTCGGCCGCAGAAACCGCCACGAAGCTGCCCCGGGGGAGCGCATACGACACCCGCAACTCGCCGCGACGGTTGGTGGGAAGCGCAAAGTCGCCCACCTTCAACGCGCCCTCTCCAGCGAAAGCCGCGCTTTGCGACCACTGCGGCGTTTCGCCCGTGGCCGCGGCAAGCGCCGCAACCGCAAGCGCCGGGTAGGCCTTGCCCTCGAAGCACACCAGCGAAGGCACTTTGCGAACCGTGCCGTCGGCATCCACGATCGGGGTGATGTGCCCGGCGGCGATCCCGGCAAATCCCGCTGCGGGCGCCAGATATCCCCACCCGGGTGTGACCCCGGCGGCACACGCCTGGGTACCCTGGCGATCCGGAAGTGCGCCGCCCAGCGCACCCACCCGCACGAGCGGATCGATCTGAAGCGAGAAAAGCTGCGCCACCACCGCAGGCGAGCCTTGCCGAAGCGCCTCGTGCAGCGCCCCATCGCCTTCGCGGGCCCCATCGAAGAGGATGTCCACCACCCGGAGGCTTGCGCCTTGCGCATCGAGCGCTGCCAGGAGCGCTGCCACCCGCTCCCGCGGCCACGGCCAGGGGCCGAGTTCCTGCACGCTCCTTTCGTCGATGTCGACCACCACCAGCCGCCGCTCCTGCGACTCGGCGCTGGCCAGGGCCCAGCTCGGGCTGCTCAGCCGCTCGTTGAACTGCTGCCACGCCTCTGGAGCCAGCACAAGGGGCACACCGAGAAGCGCGAGGGCGCAAACCACGGCAAGCAAGCGCATCCAGCCCGCTCTGAGCACCAGCGCGGCCGCACCGGTGCGCAGCGTATCGAACGCGGTGCCCCGCTTCACAGGCGCGATCCCCTGCGCTTCATCGCGACCAGAGCGTTGCGCCCTGGAGGGTGCTCAAGCCCACAGGGACGCGGAACAGGTAGCCCGCCTGTCGCCCGTCGAGCGCGAGCGCCCCTGCCAGACTGGTTTGCGCCCTGGTATCGCCCCCCACGAAGATCCCGGTACCCGGGTCGATGCTTCCCGAGAACTGCACCGACTGCGGTGCAAGGCCCGCCGCACTGAGTTGCAGACTCGTGGAATAGGTGCGTTGCGCAAAGTTCACTGCAAACTGACCGCCATCCACGCTCGCCGGCGCCAGCTCGCCCGAACTCGGGCGGTGAAACGCCGAGGAGGCACCGAGCTTGAATTCGGCCTGCACGCTCAGGCTCGGCAGCAGGTTGGTGGTTTTGGGTTCGCGAAAGAGGAAGTAGTAACCGTCGCCCACGGTAACTTCGTTGCCGGTGAGCGCCTCGCGAAAGCCCACGGTGAGGCTGTCGCCGG
>JBJTVI010000317.1:0-9737 GCA_046081145.1 Rubrivivax sp. | reverse complement strand
CCAGGCGCTGCGCGCCCTCGGGCGTGGAGATGTCGTCGGCGTTGGCCAGCGCCCGGCCGCCCGCGCGCTCGATCTCGTCGGCCACGCGGCGCGCCGCGGAATCGCTGCCAACGCCGACGACATCTCCACACCCGAGGGCGCGCAGCGCCTGGTGGACGCAGCCGTGCAAGCCTGGGGGAGGCTGGACGTGCTCGTCAACAACGCCGGCATCCTGCGCGACAAGACCCTCGTGAAGATGGAGCCGGCCGATTTCGATGCCGTGCTGCGGGTGCACCTGCTGGGCCCGGCCTGGTGCTCGCGCGCGGCGCTGCCGGTGATGCAGGCGCAGCAGTACGGCCGTATCGTCATGACGACCTCGGCAGCGGGCTTGTACGGCAACTTCGGCCAGAGCAACTACGGTGCGGCCAAGCTCGGCCTGGTAGGCCTCATGAACTCCCTCAAGATCGAGGCCGCCCGCCACGGCGTGCGCGTGAACACCATCGCCCCGGTGGCGCTCACGCGTATGACCGAGGGCCTGCCGCTGGCCAGCCTGATCGGCGACGCCTCGCCCGAGCACGTCTCGGCCGGGGTGGCCTTCCTGGCCTCGCGCGCCTGCGATTTCAGCGGCGTGGTGCTGGCTGCCGGCGCGGGCTACTTCTCCACCGTGCGCATCGTCGAGGGCCCGGGCGTGCACGCCCCGCCCGGCCAGGCAAGCCCCGAGTTCGTGGCAGCAAACTGGGCCGCCATCGACGAGGCTGCGGGCGCGCGACCCTTCCCCGGGGCGCTGGAGGCGCTGGTGGCGGCGTTCTCCGGCCGCGCTGCGTCCTGACGATGGCCGAGAGCCGTGCGCGCAACCGCCAGGCAGATCTCCTCGTGGCCGCTGCGGGCGTCTTCCGGCGCAACGGCTACGGCCTGACGACCATGCGCGACATTGCCGCGGCCACCGGCATGACGGCCGGCTCGATCTACTACCACTACCCCTCCAAGGGTGCGCTGCTGCTGGCCGTCTACGAGCAGGGTGTACGGGTGGCGATGGCCGCCTTCGACGAGGCGGTGCGCAGGTGTGCCGACCCCTGGCAACGCCTGGAGCGTGCCCTGGCTGCACACATGGGGGTGATGCTCGGCCAGGGCGACGCGGCCGACTTCGCCGGCGTTTTCGTGCAGGTGCAGCCGCACGACTTTCCGCCCGAGCACCACGCCGCACTCATCGCGCTGCGAAACGCCTACGAGGCGCGCTTTCGGCGCCTCATGGCCACCTTGCCGCTGCGCCGCGGCACCGACCGCTCGCTGCTGCGGCTGCACCTCATCGGCTCACTCAACCACATGCCGACCTGGTACCGGCGCGGCGGCCGCCTGAGCCCACCGGCCATCGGGCGGCGGCTCGTGGCGCAGGTGCGCCGCGGCGTGCAGGCCCCTGACCCTTCAGCCCCGCCCCCATGAGCTCCATGCCCCCGCCCACCGGCCCGCACCACAGCCCCGAGCACGAGGCCTTTCGCGCCACCGTGCGTCGCTTCGTCCAGGAGGAGATCAGCCCGCACCACGCCCAGTGGGAGCGCGACGGGCAGGTGCCGCGCGAGATCTGGCGCCGCGCGGGCGAACTCGGGCTGCTGTGCCTGACCGTGCCCGAGGCCTATGGCGGCGCGGGTGTGGACTTCAGCTACAGCGCCATCGTCGTGGAGGAAGTGAACCGCGCCGGCGCCACCGGCCCGCTCTTCTACCTGCACTCCGACATCGTCGCGCCCTACCTGCTGCACTACGGCAGCGAGGCCCAGAAGCACCAGTGGCTGCCGCGCATGGCCCGTGGCGAGGTGATCGGCGCCATCGGCATGACCGAGCCCGGGGCCGGCAGCGACCTCGCCGGCATGCGCACGCGCGCCGAGAGACAGCCCGAGGCCCAAGGCGGGGGCTGGCGGGTCAACGGCCAGAAGACCTTCATCTCCAACGGCCAGCTGTGCGACCTGCTGCTGCTGGCGGCAAAGACCGACCCCGCGCGCGGCGCCAAGGGCGTGAGCCTGCTGCTGGTGGACACGGCGCTGCCGGGCTTCGAGCGCGGCCGGCGTCTGGACAAGCTAGGCATGCACGCACAGGACACCTCGGAGCTCTTCTTCCGTGACCTGATGCTGCCCGCCGACGCCCTCCTGGCCGGGGAAGGGCAGGGCTTTCGCTGCATGATGGAGCAGCTCCCGCAGGAGCGGCTGCTCGTGGCGATTGCCGGTGTGGCGGCGATGGAATCCGCCGTGGAGTGGACGCGCGAGCACCTGCAGCAGCGCCATGCCTTCGGTGCCCCGCTGGCCGACAAGCAGGCCTTGCGACACCGCCTGGCGCAAGCCTGGGGAGACACGGTCGTGGCGCGCGCCTTCCTGGACGACTGCCTGCGCCGGCACCTGGCGGGTACGCTGGACAACGCCACCGCCTCGCTGTCCAAGTACTGGATCTCGGAGATGCAGTTCCGGGTGCTCGACGAGTGCCTGCAGCTCTTCGGTGGCTACGGCTACATGCGCGAGTACCCGATCGCGCGTGCCTGGGCCGATGCGCGGGTGCAGCGCATCTACGGCGGCACGACCGAGATCATGAAGGAGATCGTGGCGCGCCAGCTCTTCGAGCGACGCGGGGGCTAGTGCGCCAGCTCGAACAACGCCGAGCCGTCGCCGTTGTCCTTCACCAGGCGCACGCCCGGGTTGCGCGCCAGGTGCGCGATGCCCCCCGCACCCGAGACGAATCGCATCTTCACCCCCGCCACCGGCCGGATGCGCCAGTTGCCGTCGGCTGAAGGGTCGAAGCGCTTGACCTCGGCGAAGTATTGCACCAGTGCCTCGCGGTTCTCGTCGGGCGCCTGCACCACTACGTTGCGGCCGTCCAGGCCGGGGAAGTTGCCCCCGCCGCTGGCGCGGTAGTTGTTCGTCACGACGATGAAGCGCTGCGCGTCGTCGATGGGCTGGCCGCGGTGGCGCAGGTTCACGATGCGCCGCGCCTCGGGCGCCACGACCTTGCCCGCGCGGTCGTAGCGGGCGGGCTGCGTGAGGTCGATCTCGTAGCTCACCCCGTCGATCGTGTCGAAGTTGTAGGTGGGGAAGGCCTCGTTGATGAGCAGCTGCTCGGGCGCGCCCGCGGGGTCGATGCGCCGAAAGGCCCCCGCCGACATCTCCAGCCACTCGCGCACCTGCGCCCCCGTGATGCGCACGGCCTGCACGGTGTTGGGGTAGATGTAGAGGTCGGCCACGTTGCGCACCGCCACGGGGCCGGCGGGGATGTCGGTGTAGTAGCTCCAACCCTGGCGGCCGCCGGCCTTGAAGGGGGCCGCTGCCGACAGCAGCGGCAGCGCCTCGAACTCGGTGCCCTGCAGCACGCGCCGGCCGTAGGCGAACTGCGCCTGCGACACCACCTGCACCGAGGGGTCGTCCTGCACCTGCGCGAAGTAGCTCGTGATGGGGGCGGTGGTCTGCGCCACCTCGGCGCGCACGTAGCCCAGGGTGCCGGCGTGCTCGGCGGCGATCGCCTGCGCCACCATCGGGTCGGCCTCCGCGAGCGGGCGGCGCGTGGCGGGGTCGCGGATCGGGCGCAGGTGGGCGCGCGCATCCTTCACCGCCCAGCGTCCGCCCGTGTCGTCGAGCACGAGGTCGATCACGCCCAGGTGGTCGCCCCAGCGCCCGGGCATCACGGCCGGGATGCCGTTGATGGTGCCGCGCGCGATGTCCACCTTCGGGTAGCTGGCGAAGAAGCGCCCCGGGAACTCGCCGTGCGAGTGGCCGAAGAGGATGGCGTCGATGCCCGGGATCTCCGAGATACGCGCCACCGAGTTCTCGGCAAAGCGCGGCGTCTCGCCACGCTCGAAGCCCGAGTGCGGGATCGCCACCACGAGCTGTGCCCCCTCGGCGCGCATCTTCGGCACGAGCCGGCGCGCCGTCTCCTGGATGTCGGTGGCGAAGACGCGCCCTTCCAGGTGGGCACGATCCCACACCATGATCTGCGGCGGAACGAACCCGATCACACCCACCTTCAGCGTGTGCTTGGCGCCCGCTTCGTCCGTGAACGTGCGGTCCAGGATCACGTAGGGCGTGAAGGCGTGCTTCGCCTGCTCGCGCGGCACGCCCGGCTCGTCGACCATCACGTTGGCGCTCACGTACGGAAAGTTCGCCCCCGCGATGGCCTGGCGCAGGAAGGGCAGCCCGAAGTTGAACTCGTGGTTGCCGATGTTGGCGGCGTCCACGTTCAGCAGGTTCAGCACCTTGTAGGCCGGGTGCACCTCGCCGGTGGGCAGCGGCCGGATGCGCGCCACGTAGTCGCCCAGCGGGCTGCCCTGCAGCAGGTCGCCGTTGTCGAAGAGCAGGCTGTTCTTCGCCTCGGTGCGGGCGGCCTTGATGAGCGTGACGGTCTTGGCCAGCCCGTACTCGTCGGTGGGCTTGTCCTGGTAGTAGTCGTAGGCCAGCAGGTTCATGTGCACGTCGGCGGTCTGCAGGATCCGCAGGCGGATCTCGGCGGCCCAGGCGGGCGTGGCTGGCCAGGCGCCCAGGAGGAGGGCGAGCGCCACCGCAGCATGCATGCGCGAGGGGTTCAGGATGCGGTTCATGGCGGGGTTCATGGTGCGTACCTCGTGTTGGCCTCGTGTGGGTCGTGTGCCCGGCGCTCCGGGTTGGCGTGCGCCTCTGGCCTCACCCGGCATGGTCACGCAGTTCCTGCTCCAGCGCCCGCTCCAGCGCCTGCAGGTCTGCCTCGTCGTTGTAGCCCTGCACCGACACGCGCACGAAGGTGGCGCCACGGTGCTGCGTCACCGGCACCTCGATGCGGTGGTGGTCGAAGAGCCGCGCGCGCAGCGCGGCGGCGTCGGTGTGCGGCACCGCCAGCGGCACCATCTGCGCGAAGTCCTCGTCCGCCCCGATGGGCGCCAGGCCCGTGCGTGCGGCCACGCGGTGCATCAGGGCCACGGCCTCGCGGTGGCAGCGTGCACGCACGGCATCCCAATCGTGGGCCTGCTGAAACGCCAGGGCATCGGGGACCGTGAGCCAGGCCGAGAGGTCGCGTGTGCCCTGCCACTGCAGGCGCCGCTCGAGCGTGGTGGTGCCCGTGTAGGCATCGAAGCCGCTGTGCCCGCCTGTGCCCTCGGCCACGTAGCCCCAGCTCGTCACGGGGGCGTGCAGCATCGCCTGGTGCGCCGGTCGCACGTGCAGGAAGGCGCTGCCCTTGGGGGCACACATCCACTTGTGACAGTTGCCGGTGTAGAAGTCCGCCCCGAGCGCATCCAGGGCCAACGGCAGCTGCCCGGGCGCGTGGGCCCCATCCACCAGCACCGGCACGCCGCGCGCACGCATGCTCGCGCACAGCTCGGCCAGCGGGAAGACGAGCGCGGTGGTGGAGCTCAGGTGGCTCACGAAGACGAGCCGGGTGCTTGGGCTGAGCGCTTGCTCCATGCGGTCGGCAAAGCCCGCATGGTCGAAGGGCAGGGGGATCTCCACTCGCCTGAAGTGCGCGCCGGCTGCGGCGCAAACGCGCTCCCACGTGGCCTCGCAGGCGCCGTACTCGTTGTCGGTGGTGAGCACTTCGTCGCCGCGCTGCAGCGGGAAGGAGCGGGCCACCACGTTCACGCCAGTGGTGGCATTGGGCACGAAGACGAGGTCATCGGCCCGGGCGCCGAGATACCCGGCCAGCGCCTCGCGCGAGGCACGCAGCAGCGCCCCGCTGCGCCGCCCCAGGAACTCCACCGGGTTGCGCTCGAGCGCCAGCTGGTGGCGCTGCAGCGCCTCGAACACGGGCTTCGGGCAGGCGCCGAAGGAGCCGTGATTGAGGAAGGTGACGCCGGGGTCGAGGAGGAAGAGATCCTTCATGGGCGGCTGCATCTTACGCAGAAGCAGCCCCCTGTTTGGCCCACCAAGCAAAACGGCTGCCAGAGGCAGCCGTCGAAAAATGTGTTCTCAGCGCGGTTACGGGTTCCGCCTTGTCCGCCCATTGGTGCGGCCGGTCTTGCCTCGAACCTTTGCAGTGTACCCCGGGCCAGCCCGGGCACCAACGGGAACAGAAAGGCCCTTGCCGTTCAATTGACTTGATCCCGTTCCCCAGAGGGGGTGCAACCCGTAGGATGCGCCGCATGTCCGCTTCCCCACCCTTCGACCCCCTCCTGGCCGCCGGGCGCCACGAGCTCGACAGCGCGAGCGTCGGCAGGCTTGCGCTCTACCTCGCGCAGGGGCCGGTCGCCCCGGGGGCCGAGGGGGCCGCTCCCCCGCTGCTGCTCGTCCACAGCGTCAACGCTGCCGCTTCCGTGGCCGAGGTGCGCCCGGTGTTCGAAGGCGAGAGCGCCCGCCGCACCGTCGTGGCGCTGGACCTGCCCGGTTTCGGCCGCTCCTCGCGCGAGCGGCGCGACTACTCGCCGCGGCTGATGACCGATGCCGTGCAGGCCGCCGGCCGCTGGGCGCGCGAGCGCCTGGGCGTGGCGCAGCTCGATGTGCTCGCGCTCTCGCTGTCGTGCGAGTTCGCGGCGCGCGCGGCGGTGGAGGAGCCCGCTGCGTGGCGGCGCCTGGCGCTGGTCAGCCCCACGGGCTTCAACGGCACGCGTCGGCGCCGCGGGCCACCGGGCAGCGTGCTCGGGCCGCCTGCGCTCAAGCGCGTGCTCACCTGGGAGCCCCTGGGCGGGCCGATGTTCCGGGCGCTCACGCGGCCGGGCGTGGTGCGCTACTTCCTGCGCCGCACCTATGGCGCGCGCGACATCGACGAGCAGCTGTGGCGCGATGCGGTGGCCACCGCGCGCGAGAGCGGCGCCGAGCGTGCGCCGCTGCACTTTCTCTCGGCCGCGCTCTTCAGCGCCGACATCAACGACGTGTACGAGCGCCTCGTGCAGCCCGTGTGGATGAGCCACGGCACGCGCGGCGACTTCACCGATTACCGCGGCACGGGCTCACTGGCCGGCCGCGCGAACTGGCGCTTCAGCGTCTTCGAGACCGGGGCAATGCCGTACTTCGAGCGGCCGGCTGCGTTTCGCGACGAGCTGCGGGCCTTCCTCGACGCGCCCTGATCAACCCTCCAGCGCAGGCCCCGCGAAGGGCCGTACCGACCGATAGGCCTGCGGCCGCTCGCGCCGCGCCAGCACCAGTTGCCACAACTGCCCCTGCCGCGCCCGGAAGAACCCGGCGCAACTGAGCAGGTAGTAGCGCCACAGCCGCCGAAAGCGCTCGCCGTAGCGTGGCGCGAGCTCGGGCCAGGCCTGCTCGAAGCGCGCGTGCCAGCTCATGAGCGTGCGGTCGTAGTCGGGGCCGAAGTTGTGCCAGTCCTCGATCAGGAAGTCGCGCTGCACCGCCGCGGCCAGCTCGCCCGGGCCGGGCAGCTTGCCCCCTGGGAAGATGTGGCGCTCGATCCAGGGGTCGGTACCGGTGCTGGGGCGGTCCAGCCCGATCGTGTGCAGCAGGAAGAGACCGTCGCGTGCGAGCAACCGGTGTGCGGCGCTGAAGTAGGCGGCGTAGTTCTTCGGACCCACGTGCTCGAACATGCCCACCGAGACGATACGGTCGAAGACCGGCCCGCCGGCGTGTCGGATGGCCGCTTCGCGGTAGTCCTGCAGCACGATCTCCACCGGCAGCCCCGCGCAGCGCTCGCGCGCGAGCTGCGCCTGCTCGCGCGACACGGTCAGCCCCGTCACGTGCACGCCGTGGTGGCGCGCCAGGTGCCTCGCCAGGCCACCCCAGCCGCAGCCGATCTCCAGCACGCGCTGCCCCGGGCGCAGCTGCAGCTTGGCGCAGATGAGTTCGAGCTTGTGGGACTGTGCCTCGTCGAGGTCGCGCGCACGCTCCCAGTAGGCGCAGGAATAGACCATCTCGCGGTCGAGCATGCGCGCGTAGAGGTCGTTGCCGATATCGTAGTGGCGTTCGCCCACGACGAAGGCGCGGGCCAGCCTCTGGGGGTTGTGGAGGGCGTTGCGCAGCCACGCCAGGGCGGCCCAGCTGCGTGCCAGCAGCCCGCCAGGTTTGCGGTCGAGGTCGGCGGCGAGCAGCCGCGCGAAGAGTTCGTCCAGGCGCTCGCAATCCCAGTCGCCATCCACGTAGGCGTTGCCCAGGCCGAGGGTCCAGCCGGTCAGCACGCGCCGGTACAGGCGCTGGCGGTGCACCTCCAGGTCCCAGGGCCGTGCGCCGTCCAGGCGCACGTCGGCTTGGGCAAGCAGGGCGGCCAGAGGCCGGGGTGCCTCACGGCGGGCCGGGCTTCGAACGCCAGCCGCGGCGCGTGCCGTGGCCGCTGCTGCCGGGCCGACTGCCGAGACCGAGGATGACGAGCGGCTGGGCACGCCCGAAGGCTAGCCAACCGCGCCCTGGCCGGCATTCGGCCGGCTCAACCCTTGCAGCCTTCTCCGGCCCGGTGCACGGGCACGCGTTGCAAAGTGAGGCCCGCCCAGGGTGCCCAGACGCCCGTGGCGCCCTCGACCTGCATCGTCTCGGCTGCTGCCCGCGCGCGCAGCGAGGCCTCGGTGCCCGGGTGCGCGTGCAGTTGCACGGCGGTGCCTCGCAGCAACCCCACCGCACCGAGCGTCGTGGTGCCCGTGCGCAAGGTGCCGTCCACCCGGTCGGTGTGGCGCGACAGGCGCAGCGCCTGCCCACCCGGCCCGCACCACAGGCCCTCTACCGGGGCCGGCACGATCCACAGGTGCAGCCGGCTGAGCTTCTCGCGCCCCACCGGCTTGTCGGGGGCCGGCACCTCGATCGTGTGCACCGGGTGCCAGTCACCCATGTCCAAGTCGTGCGAGACGATGCGCGTGCCCGGCGCGAGCTTGAGCAGGGCCGGGCGCAGCTGCATGTTGAATTCCGGCAGCAGGTACATCGTGATGACGCTGGCCACCGAGAGATCCGTCTGGAAGAGGTCCTGCACGCGGAACGCCGCGCGCTCGGCCACGCCCGCGCGGCGCGCGTTCTGGCGGCTGCGCTCGACGAGCTCGGGCACGATCTCCACGCCCAGGCCGCGTGCCCCGAAGCGTCGCGCCGCGGTGATCACGATGCGCCCATCGCCCGAGCCGAGGTCGAGCACGAAGTCGGAAGCCTGCACCCCGGCCAGCTCGAGCATCGCCACCGTCACGTGGTCGGGTGTGACGATGAAGGGCACTTCCTCGACGATCTGGGCGGAGGCGGGGCGGATGACGGTTCCCCCCGCGAGTGCCGTGGCGACGACGAACAAACGGATCCATGCGTTCATCGGTCGAGTGTGCAACATCCCAGGCTGTTCCTGCAAGGCGAGAGATTGACTGTTAACCGGATAACAGCTAGGATTTCCAGATGGCGATCCAGTCGTTCTCATGCGCTGACACCCAGGCGCTGTTCACGACAGGTCGCTGCCCGAGATTCGCCAACATCAGGAAGGTCGCCGAGCGCAAGCTGGCCCAACTCGATGCGGCACCGTCCTTGAACTTCATGAAGGCGCCCCCGGGCAATGACCTGAAGGAGTACGGCGGCGCGTGGCACGTGCGAATCAACGAGCACTGGCGGTTGACGTTCAAATGGGGCGCCAGCGGCCCCTATGACGTCCGCATCGAGGATCCGCACTGAAGGTGCGGCTTGTGCACTTCGGAGCAACCTGGGAGTCGAACATGTTCAGAAACGGCATGCGTCCCGTTCATCCGGGCGAGGTCCTGCTGGAGGACTACATCAAGCCGATGGGCATCAGCGTGCGGGCGCTGTCACTGGCGCTGCACGTGCCTTACTCGCGCCTTCGGGAAATCGTCGACGGCAAGCGCGGAGTGTCGGCCGACACGGCGCTGCGGTTGCAGCGCTATTTCGGCAGCGAAGCGCAAGGCT
>JBJTVI010000316.1:0-2946 GCA_046081145.1 Rubrivivax sp. | reverse complement strand
GGCGCCGATCACCGCCAGCATCTGCGGAAAGAGCCTGGGATTGGCGGCGCAGATCTGGCCCTTGCGCAGGAAGCCGTCGTTGCCCTCCAGGTCGCCCACCAGCCCGCCGGCTTCGAGGATCATGAGCGCGCCGGCAGCCATGTCCCAGGGCTGCAGGCCGATTTCCCAGAAGCCGTCCAGGCGACCCGCCGCCACGTTGGCCAGGTCCAGCGCCGCCGCGCCGGGGCGGCGGATGCCCGCGGTCTTGTGCATGAACTCCTTCATCATGGCCACGTAGGCATCGGTATGGGCCTGCTCGCGGAAGGGGAAGCCCGTGCCTACCAGGCCGTCGATGAGCTTCTCGCGTTTCGAGACGCGCATGCGGCGGTCGTTCAGGAAAGCCCCGGCGCCGCGCGATGCGGTGAACAAGTCGTTGCGCACCGGATCGAAAATGACGCCGTGGGTGAGCACGCCCTTGTAGGTCATGGCGATGGACACGCAGTACACGGGAAAGCCGTGCAGAAAATTGGTGGTGCCGTCCAGCGGGTCAATGATCCACTGGTGGTCCGACGCGCCGCGCTCGCCGCTTTCCTCCGCTAACATGGCGTGGTCCGGGTAGGCGCCGCGGATCACGTCGATGATTGCTTCCTCGGCGGCGCGGTCCACCTCAGACACCAGGTCATTGAGAGACTTGTGGCGCACCGTGAGCGCGTCCAGGTTGTCCGAGGCGCGATTGATGATGCTGCCTGCCCGGCGCGCGGCCTTGACCGCAGTGTTGAGCATGGGATGCATGGTGCGTGGGCGCCCGGTGAGGAAAAGGGGCGCAATTCTAGCCGAAGGTGTCGGTTGCGCCCCGACACTGTGCCGCTCACGTCCGCGCTGACACAAATGCCAATGCCCGATCCTCTGCAACGCATCCGTGTGGTTCTCTCGCACCCCAGCCACCCTGGCAACGTGGGCGCCGCCGCTCGGGCCCTCAAGACCATGGGCCTGACGCGCCTGGTGCTGGTGAATCCGCGCCGTTTCCCCGATCCGCAGGCCGAAGCCCGCGCCTCCAGTGCGCTCGATGTGCTGAGCGCCGCTGCGGTTTGCGCCAGCCTGACCCAGGCGCTGGAAGGCACGTCGCTGGCAGTGGCCACGGTGAGCCATGGGTACGCCATGACCCATGGCATGGTGGACTGCCGCGAAGCCGCTGCCCGGGCCGTGGCGGTGGCGCGTGCGGGGGCGGAGGTGGCGCTGGTGTTCGGCACCGAGAAGGACGGTCTCTCGGCCGAGGAGGTGATGAGCTGCAACCTGCTGGCCCATGTTCCTGCCAATCCCGACTATTCCTCTTTGAACCTGGCGGCCGCGGTGCAGGTGTTCGCCTATGAGTTACGCATGGCCGCGGGCGCACCGTTGCCTGCCACGGACTTGCCCCTGCCCGCCAGCCATGAATCCATCGAGCGCCTTCATGCGCATCTGGAGGAGGTGCTGGTGGCGCTGGGATACCTCGACCCGGCCCACCCGAAGAAGCTGCGCGAGCGGTTGCGCAGGCTGGTGGCCCGCGCTGCGCTAGAGGAGGAGGAGGTGAATGTGGTGCGCGGATTCCTCAAGCAGGTGCTGCGGCGCGCCACGGGGGATTGAGCGTGGCGCCGGCCGGAGTCTTTTCCAATTCAGGTATGAGCCTGGAGCGGACGGCGGTGGGTGTGGCGAAGCGCGTCGATTTGTTGAGTGGGGATGTAGTGTAGGGCCGCCTGCGCAGTGGGGGCGGTTGGAGGGTTTGCATCTCCTCTTCAGCGGCCCTTGGCGGGTGGCGCGGGGGGCCGCAGCCCCCCCGCATCCTGTTGCGTGAGCCGAGCGGCTCAGGCGGTGCGTGTGGTGATGCGCTTGAACAGCGCGCGGCGTGCTGCGGCCAAGTCCTCGGCGGCCTGGACATCGGTGCGCGCGCGGGCCAGCTGTTGTAATCCGGGCAACGTGACGTCGGGGCGCAGGAACTGCGCGGCGTTGGGCAGGCTGGCCAGCTTGTCCAGGGGCGTCATCACATCGCGCGGGCGGTACACACGCTTGATACGGCCGGGCTTCTTGGGATCGGCCACCTCGGTGGCGAACAGGCACGGACGGTGGAAGTTCAGGAACGGGTTCAGCTGCTCGCGGCACAAGGCGTTGACCGGTGCGGCCCAGCGCTGTGGGATATGGGCGTAGCCGAAGACCTTGCGTACCACCGCGCCGTTCTTGGTTTCGGCCAGCCCGTTGTCGTTGCTGTGCCGCGGGCGGCTGCGGGTGAACTCCACACGCAGCTTCTCCAGCAGCCGGGCCACGCGGTGGTTGACGTACTCCGAGCCGTTGTCGGCATGGAACCCGAGAATCGCGAAGGGAAACTGCGCCAGCATCTGCTCGATGACGGGCAGCAGATGTGCCTCGGCGATGGTCTGCACGCAGGCCACGACCTGCCACTGCGTGACGCAATCGACGGCGTTGATGTGGTACAGCCCCTTGGTGCCATCCTGATCGCCCTGGTGCACGCTGTCGATGCGGATGAAGCCCGGCCGGCCGTCGGGCGCGGGTGCCTTGCGGGTGCCGATGGTGACCGCCTGCGTGGGACGCGTCTTAGTCGTCACCACGCGCTGCGCGCGGTAGCGCTCGCTGGCGCGCAGGTTGTACAGGTGCGCCACCGAGATCGAGCCCAGACGCGCAAAGCGCGCATCGCCGAAGACATCGCGCTGCCGGCGCAACACGCACACCGTGGCCGGGCCGGACAGCGTGTCCATGGCCCGGTCCACCTCGGCCAGCAAGACCACGTCGGCGGCCGTGTAGCGGCGCGCAAAGGCCTGCGCCGGCGCACGGTACTGCTTGACCAGCGGCAGGCCTGCCACCCAGCGGCCGACCAGACGCGTGGCCTGCGCGCGGCTATAGCCGCTGAACCGCTGCACATACGCACGCAGAAGACCGCGTTCGGCCCGCCCCAGGCTGCGGTAGGCAAAGCGCCGC
>JBJTVI010000315.1:0-2678 GCA_046081145.1 Rubrivivax sp. | reverse complement strand
CGCGCCACGCGCGCCGCGATGAAAGCCTGGTCCACCCGGGTGCGCTCGTGCCAGTCCCAGACCCGCGCCCGGATCTGGGAGTCCGGGCTGTAGCCCGCCCAGGCCGCGAACCCGCCCTGGCTGGTGCGCACCTCCACCACTTCGCCCGGCCCCGGGTTGCCCTCCACGTGATCGATGGCCCCGGAGAACACCCACGGATGGCGGCGTGCCAGCGAGCGCTCGCGGCCCGGTTTGAGGTGGATGCGCGGCATGCTATTTCCGGCGGGCCCGGGGGTGGGCGGCGTCATACACCCGGGCCAGGTGCTGGAAGTCCAGGTGTGTGTATACCTGGGTGGTGGAAATGCTGGCGTGGCCAAGCAGTTCCTGCACGGCGCGCAGGTCGCCGCTGGATTGCAACACGTGCGACGCGAAGGAGTGCCGCAGCACGTGGGGATGGACGTGAGCGTCGAGGCCACGCTCGAGCGCCAGGGCGTCGAGGCGCTTCTGCACGGCACGGTGGGCGATGCGCCGGCCACGCACGCCCAGGAACAGGGCGGTTTCGCCTGGCGCGGCGCGGCGCTCGCGCGCCGGCAGCCAGGCTTCGAGGGCGGCGGCGGCCTTGGCGCCAAGGGGCACCACGCGTGTCTTCGCACCCTTGCCGGTGACGCGCACCGTGCCCTCGCGCAGGTCCACGTCGGCCGGATCGAGCCCGGCGGCCTCGGCGAGCCGCAGCCCGGAGGAATAGATCAGCTCGAAGAGCGCCTGGTCGCAGAGCGCCTCGTCGCCGTGGGCCTCGCCATCGAGCAGCCGCGCCGCCTGGTCGGGAGACAGGCAGGCGGGTAGCTTGCGCGGTGCGCGTGGCGCCTTCAGCCCGGCGGCGGGGTTGCTTGGAAGGACGCCTTCGCGGCCCAGCCAGCCGAACATGCCCCGCCACGCCGACAGCTTGCGTGCCAGGCTGCGCCCCGACAGGCCTTCGGCGTGCAGCCTGGCCACGGCGCGGCGCAGGTCATGGGCCTTGAGGCTTTCCAGGGGCCGTTCCCCCGTCACCCGCAGCAGGTCGCGCAGATCGCGACGGTAGTTCTCCACGGTGAGCGGGGAGAGCCGGCGGGTGTGTGCCAGATGCGACAGATAGTCCTCCAGTTGCTCCCCCTGGGCGGGCGGCGCAAGCGGGGCGACTGGCGTGTCGCGGGAGGCGGGGCGGTTCACGGCCCGGGGATTTGCGAAAGCGCGGATCAGGGGCGCAGCCAGCGCGCCAGTGCCGCGCTTGCCAGCTCGCCCAGCCGCTGCAGGTGCACCGTACCCATCTCGGGGTAGAAGCGGCGCTCGTCCTCCGATGCCAGGACGAGCATGCCGAAGGGCTGCTGTGCGCCCAACCCCACATAGGCGAAGGAGTGCAACGGCAGGTCATCCTCGCCGAACCACTGCGCGCTCTAGAACATGGCGTGGTGGCTGATGTAGGGGGCCGCCAGGCTCTCGGCGAACACGCGCGCCTCGGGGCTGAGCGGGCCGAACTCGGGGCGCAGCGCGGCGCCCTCGGCCCACAGCCGCAGCGCCACGTGGGGCACGGCGAAGTCTTCGCGCAGGTTGAAGTACAACGCTGACAGCAGCGCGTTGAGGCTGCGCGCGTCCATCACGGCAAGCGCCAGGCGGTGCAGCTGGGCGATGATGGCGTCGTTCTCCTGGCCGTATTGCACCAGCTCGAGCAGTTTGTCCTCGAGCGCGCGGTTCTTGTCGCGCAGGGTGACCATCTGGCGCTCGGCGATGGGGATGGCGCGCCCGCCGTGCGGGTGGGGCACGAATATCTCGGCCAGCGCCTCGGCATGGGTGTCGAAGAACTCGGGGTGCTCGCGCAGGTATTGCAGGACTTGCCGGGATTCGGGTTGCATCGTGCGCCTCGGGGGTTTCAGGCGGCTTGCCGGGGTCGGCCAGCCGGGTCGGGAAGTTCGATCTCGCCTTCGAACACGGTCTGTGCAGGGCCGGTCATGAACACCGGGCTGCCCTCGCCGGCCCAGGCGATGAACAGGCTGCCGCCGCGGGTATCCACGCGCACCGGGCTGTCGAGAAGCCCGCGCAGGATGCCCCACACCACGGCGGCACAGGCGCCGGTGCCGCAGGCGAGTGTCTCGCCGCTGCCACGTTCGTATACGCGCAACCGGATGGCGTGGCGGTCGAGCGCTTGCATGAAGCCCGCGTTGACGCGCTCGGGAAAACGCGGGTGCGACTCGATGGCCGGGCCTTCGAGCGCCACTGGCGCGGCCTCGGTGCTGGCCACCACCTGCACCGCGTGGGGGTTGCCCATGGAGAGGGCGCCGACCTCGCGCACGGTGCCGGCCACGTCCAGCGGGTAGCTCAGCGCCCTGGCCGGCGCCAGGAAAGGGATGCGGGCCGGATCGAGCTCGGGCACGCCCATGTTCACGGTGACCTGGCCGTCGGCTTCAAGGCGCGGCACGATCACGCCGGCGGCCGTTTCCACACGGATCTCGCGGCCCCGGGCGAGCCCGCGCTCGCTAACGAAGCGCGCGAAGCAGCGCGCGCCGTTGCCGCACTGCTGCACCTCGCCGCCGTCGGCATTGAAGATGCGGTAGAAGAAATCGGTGCCCGGCGTGCGCGGGCTCTCCACCACCAGCACCTGGTCGCAGCCCACGCCGAAACGGCGGTCGCACAAATGGCGCACGGCAGCCGTGTCGAGCAGGAAGGGG
>JBJTVI010000314.1:0-4375 GCA_046081145.1 Rubrivivax sp. | reverse complement strand
CAGCGGCGCCGACGCGCTGATCGTCAGCAACCACGGAGGGCGCCAGCTCGACGGCGCGCAGAGCAGCATCGAGGCCCTGCCCGCCATCGTGGACGCCGTGGGCTCGCGCATCGAGGTGCACCTGGACGGCGGCATCCGCTCGGGGCAGGACGTACTCAAGGCCTGGGCACTCGGGGCGCGCGGCACCTACATCGGCCGCGCCTTCCTCTACGGCCTGGGCGCGATGGGCGAAGCGGGCGTGACCAAGGCCCTGGAGATCATCCACAAGGAGCTCGACCTGACCATGGCCTTCTGCGGCCGCACGCAACTGGCCGACGTGGACACCTCGATCCTGTTGCCGGGTACCTTCCCGAAGGCCTGAAGGGCCTGGTCAGGCCCACCTGCCGGCGCGCGGGGCGACGCGCCCTGCCGCCCTAATCGAGCTTGATGCCCAGGTCGACTGCAAGCTTGATCCACACCGGAACATCGCGCTCCCAGTCGGCGCGCGTGTCCAACAGGTTCTTCGGCTTGTTGGGAATGGCGAACTGCTCCCGCAGCTTGGCCGCTCGATCCGTGTCGGCTCCCTGGACGACCACGCGCGAGAGCGTCTGCAGTACCGCTTCCGGGGTGCCGGCCGGCGCCATCAGCGGCAGGCCGCCTTCCAGGCCCCACAGGCGGCCCGCCAGGCCCTGCTGCAGCGCGGTGGGCACGTCCGGGAGCTTGGGGCTGCGGTAGTTGCCCGTCACGGCGATGGGCTTCACGCCCCGGCCGGCCACGGTGGCAAAGGACTGGTAGCTGCCCACCGCGATCTGGATCTGGCCGCCGGCCAGGTCCACCCACATCGGGCTCTCGCCCCGGTAGTGCACGGCCTGGATCTTCGTGCCGTCGCTGCGGTTGATCTGGTCGGCCACCATGTGCGGCACCGACCCCGGCGCGTAGGTGCCCATGTTGCAGGGGTTCTGCCTCGCCCATGCGATGAACTCCTTCATGTTCGCGGCGGGCACCTTCTCGCTCACGCCGATGACCAGCGGGCCAGAGGGGAAGAAGGCTACGGGCGTGAGGTCCTTGTCCAGGTTGTAGGGCAGCTTGCTGTAGAGCACGCGGTTCTGCCAGACGGTGCCCGAGGTCGTCATCAGCAGGGTGTAACCATCGGGCGGCGCCTTGGCCACGGCATCGATGGCCAGGATGGCGCCTGCGCCGGGCCGGTTCTCCACCAGTGCGGACGCGCCCAGCACCGCGTTCAGCTGCTCGGCATACATGCGGGCATAGGCATCCGTCAGGCCACCGGGCGGAAAGGCCACGATGATCTTCACCTGCCGGTTGGGAAAGGCCGGCTGGGCCCTCAGCGCCTGTGCGGCCAGGCCCAGGGCCAGCCCCGCCGAGGTGGTGACGAATCGGCGGCGGTCGTTGCGGTGATGCATGCAGGAGTCTCCCGGGTGACGCCGGCATTGAATGCGGCGCCCCGGCTCGCGGCAAGTGTGAGCAACCCTGAGGGAGGGGCCCCGGATCGCGCGCATGGGAGTTTCAAACGTCGGATCTGGCCTCGCTGGCGCTGGCCGAGCCCTCGCAAGGTTCCGGCTCTTCGTGAGGCGCAAGCCCATCGGCCGGAACGGGCCTTGTGGCCACACTCGGCCCCATGTGGCAGGGGATCTTGTCGTTCAGGAGCCTGCAGGATCAATCCAGCGTGGCGCCAGAGGCCTTGATCACCGGCGTCCAGCGCGCGATCTCGGCTGCCACGAAGGCGCTGAAGTCCTCGGGCCCACGCTCCATCACACCCGAGCCCGTTTGCGTGAACTTCTGGCGCACCTCGGGGCGGGCCAGGGTGTCACGCACGGCTCTGGCCACGCGGGTGATGACCTCCCGCGGCAGGCCCGCCGGGCCCACGATGCCTTGCCATCCTGTGGTCTCCAGCGCCGGGTAGCCCGACTCGCGGGCCGTGGCCACACCGGGCAGGCCTGGCTGGCGCTGCGCGTCCGTGACGTAGATGGCCTTGAGCTTGCCGCTTTGGATGTGCGGGCCGATCACCGAGGCCACGTCCACCAGCAGGTGGGTCTGGCCGCCAATCAGGTCTTGCACCGCGGGTGCCGAGCCCTTGTAGGGCACATGGACCAGCCTGGTGCCCGCCACCTGGTTAAGCATCTCGCCGTTCAAGTGGGTGACCGACCCGCTGCCGCCCGACGCGTAGTTGCCTTTGTCGGCGTTGGCTTTGGCCCAGGCCACGAACTCCACCAGGTTGTTGGCCGGGTGACCGGCCGGTACCGCGGCCACGAAACCCGAGCCCGAGGTCTGGTGAATCCAGGTGAAGTCGCGCAAGGGATCGAATGGCCGCTTGCTCATCATGTTGGGCGCGAGGATGAAGGGCCCGATGTTGGCCACCAGCAAGGTGTAGCCATCTGGAGCCGTACGGGCCAGTTCGGTGGCGGCGAGCACCCCGCCTGCGCCGGGCTTGTACTCGATCACCACGGGCTGGCCCAGGGCTTCCTGCAAGCCGGGCTGCAGGATGCGGGCCACGATGTCGATGCCGCCGCCGGGCGGAAAGCCCACGATGAGCTTGATGGGCTTGCCCGGCCACGCCTGTGCCTGCGCCGGCCCAGGCGTCCCCGCAAGCGCCAGCACCGCGACCCCGCCGCATCCCAGACCCACCGCACGCATCCAGTCCCGCCGGCGCAGACCCTGGGCGTTGGCCACCGCAGCGGTGCCGCATGCTTCAGGGTCGAAGATGTCTGGTGTGGTCTTCATGTCAGTCCCTCGAGGTGTGAATGTGAACGTCCCGCTCGCGAATGCCGGGCATCACGCCCGTGCCTGCATGCGCCCCCGCCGAAACCGTGGACCGTGCAGAAAGTGCCGCGCCGGCGGCATGTCCAGCGGCGCGAGGCCTGCCTCGGCGAGCGCGTCGCGCAGCGCACCCTGCAGCTCGCGGACGCGCGCGAAGATAGCCGACGGTCCGATGCGATGGATCAGCTCGAGGCAGGCTTCGTCTCCGATGGCAGCCAGCCACGAGATCGACTGGTCGAAACGCGATGCCGTCGGCGAAAGCTCCATGCGCGGACCGAAGAAGCTGTCCAGGGGCGCGGCTGCGGCGCGCCAGCCGACGCCGAGCGCAAGCAGGCGACCCTGCAGCTCGGGACGGATGTAGAGATACCCCATGCCGCGACCGGCGTTGAGCAGGAATTTGTGGTCCGAGGTCGACAGGAAGTCGACATGGGCGAGATCGGCGGCGAGGTCGACAGCGCCGGCGGCCTGGGACGCATCGACGAAGAGCCAGGCCCCTACCGGGCGGACGATGGCCGCGATCGCTGCGAGGTCGCTGCGGTGGCCACTGGCCGTCTGGATCGCGCTGACCGCAACCAGCCGCGTGCCCCCATCGACATGCGCCGCGACCTCATCCGCCTCCATGCCACCGTACCGGAACGCCACCTGGCGCACCTCGTAGCCCCGGGCTTCCAGCTGCCGCCACGGGAAGTGGTTGGAGCTGTACTCCTGCGCGCCGATGACGATGTTTTCGCCATGCCCGGCCTGGATGAACTGCGCGGCCACCCAGCCGGCGGCCGCGCTGACCGACGCGATCAGCGCCACGTCCCTCGCCGCGGCGCCGATCAGCGAGGCAAACAACTCGCGGGCCCGCCCCGCCGCCTGCTCCGCGCGCATGAAATCCAGCCCGTCGCGTAACCAGGCCTCCTGGTAGCCGCGATAGGCATCGCGCAGCACGGTGCTGCCCAAGCCGACAGCAGCCGTGTTGAAGTAGGCCTGTCGCTCGAGCGCCGGAAACAGTTGGCGCTGGGATCGTATGTCGACGGGGCTTGCCATCGGCGGGCTCTCCTGGGTGCTCGACACTCGACGCAAGGGTATCGCATCGAGGGTCGGGCCGCCGCCTCGGACGGGAGACCGACGGCGGGTTTGCGGGCACGCGCGGCAAGCCGGCACCCGTGCTGGCCAGGATATCCGCCCCGCCTCAGGTCTTGGGCAGCGTCACCCCGCGCTGGCCCTGGTACTTGCCGCCGCGGTCCCGGTAGCTCGTCTCGCACACCTCGTCGCTCTCGAAGAAGAGCACCTGCGCGCAGCCCTCGCCCGCATAGATCTTGGCTGGCAGCGGCGTGGTGTTGCTGAACTCGAGCGTCACGTAGCCCTCCCACTCGGGCTCGAAGGGCGTGACATTGACGATGATCCCGCAGCGCGCGTAGGTGCTCTTGCCCAGGCAGATCGTGAGCACGTTGCGCGGGATGCGGAAGTACTCCACCGTGCGCGCCAGCGCAAAGCTGTTGGGCGGGATGATGCAGACATCGCTCTCGATGTCCACGAAGCTCTTCGCGTCGAAGTTCTTCGGGTCCACCACCGTGCTGTGGATGTTGGTGAACACCTTGAACTCGCGCGCGCAGCGGATGTCGTAGCCGTAGCT
>JBJTVI010000313.1:0-5630 GCA_046081145.1 Rubrivivax sp. | reverse complement strand
GTGGGATCGACCCCGACGGGCACGATGTGGAGCCGCTCGGCCGCCACGCCCATCTGGGCGGTGATGTCGCGTTTGGACGACTCCGACACCGTGACGAGCCGGGGGATGCGGCGGGCCACCTCCATCTGCATCCCGAGGAAGCCGTACCAGCGGCGCAGGGTGAGCGTGCGCCAGAAGCTGTTGGTGTGGGCGAAGTCGAGGTCGCGGTCCACCGTGATCGCCACGCGGATCGCTGCGCCATTGTCCAGCCGGTACTCGAAGCGGCCGTCCTTCAGCACGCCAATCACGCGGCGCACGGATTCCTCCGCGTTGTCCTGCACGTGGCGCATGTAGGCCGCCACCGTCTCGCGGCCGAACTGCTCCACCATCGCACGCAGCTCCTGCACGCCCTTCTCGTTGGCTGCGATCTGCGCGCGCAGGTCGGCGATGGTCTGGTCGGGGTTGCGCGCCGGCCAGCGGCCGCTGGCGAGTTGCGCCCGCAAGGCCTCCTCGCGCAGCTGGCCGCCGCGCACGAGCAGGAAGTTGTCGAAGAGCACGCCCTCTTCGTCGATGGTGGTCGAGAAGGGCGGCATCGAGCCGGGCGTGGAGCCGCCGATGTCGGCATGGTGGCCGCGGCTGGCCACGTAGAAGTCCGGGCGCGGGCCAGGCGTGCCATCGCCCTGACTGACCGGTGCGAAGAGGGCGGCAGCGCCGCCGGTGGCCACACCTGCCGCGCCACCCGGCTCGTGCAGGAACACGGGTGTCACCACCGTGACGTCCGGCAGGTGCGTGCCGCCGTGATACGGGTCGTTGAGCACGTACACGTCGCCCGGCTGCATGACGGGGTTGCGCGCGATCACGGTGCGGATGCTCTCGCTCATCGAGCCCAGGTGCACCGGCATGTGCGGGGCGTTGGCAATGAGCTGCCCCTGCTCGTCGAAGAGCGCGCAGGAGAAGTCGAGCCGCTCCTTGATGTTCACCGAGTAGGCCGTGTTCTGCAGCCGCAGGCCCATCTGCTCGGCGATGTTCATGAAGAGGTTGTTGAAGACCTCCAGCAGCACCGGGTCGGCCTGCGTGCCCGCGGCGTGGCGCTTGGTGCGGGCCCGCACGCGCGTCAGTTCCAGCGCGCCGCCTGCACGCACCACGGCCTGCCAGCTGGGCTCCACCACGGTGGTGGCGTTGCGCTCGGCGATCACGGCCGGGCCGTCGACGCGCGCGCCCGGAGAGAGTTGTTCGCGCACCCACAGCCCCGCCTCGACCCACCCCGGCTCGGCGTCGTCGGGCTCGGCGTACAGGTGCACGCGCTCCACGGCGGGCGGTTCATGCGCGGCGCCGGCCTCGTCTGCAGCCGCCTCGTCGCGCCGCTCGCCCGGGCCCACGGCCTCGGCCGACACGGCCTCCACCAGGAGCGCGCGGCCCGGCATCAGGAAGGCAAAGCGCTGGCGGTAGGCCACTTCGAAGGCGGCTTGCACCTCGGCGAGCGTGCCCAGCGGCACCACGAGCGCCGTATCCGTGCCCAGGTAGCGCACGTGGATGCGCAGCCGCCGCTCGATGGCCGCTGCCGGAAAGCCCTGTTCGGCGAGCTCGTCGGCCGCCGCCTGCGCCAGCGCAGCGGCGCGCGCCGCGGCCTCCGCGAGCCCCGCCTCGTCGAGCGTACGCTCCACAGAGGCCTCGCGCATCGCGATCTGGTCGGCCAGGCCCATGCCGTAGGCCGAGAGCACGCCCGCCAGCGGGTGGATGAACACGCGCGTCATGGCCAGTGCATCGGCCACCGCGCAGGCGTGCTGGCCGCCGGCGCCGCCGAAGCACTGCCGCGTGTAGCGCGTCACGTCGTAGCCGCGCGCCACCGTGATGCGCTTGATGGCGTTGGCCATGTTCTGCACGGCGATGCGCAGGAACCCGGCGGCCAGCGCCTCGGGCGTGGTGTCGCGCCCGGTGGCGCGGCGCACCTCGCCGGCCATCGCCTCGAAGCGCGTGACGACGCTGGCGCGGTCCAGCGGCTCGTCGCCGCCGGGCCCGAAGACCTTCGGGAACCAGGCCGGCTGCACGCGGCCGAGCATCACGTTGGCATCCGTCACCGCAAGCGGCCCGCCTCGCCGGTAGCTCGCGGGCCCCGGGTTCGCGCCGGCGCTCTCGGGCCCCACGCGCAGCCGCGCCCCGTCGAAGCGCAGGATCGAACCACCACCGGCGGCCACCGTGTGGATGCTCATCATCGGCGCGCGCATGCGCACCCCGGCCACCTGCGTCTCGAAGGCGCGCTCGAACTCGCCCGCGTAGTGGCTCACGTCGGTGGAGGTGCCGCCCATGTCGAAGCCGATCACGCGCTCGTGGCCGGCCGCCACCGCGGTGCGCACCATGCCCACGATGCCGCCGGCCGGGCCAGAGAGGATGGCGTCCTTGCCATGGAAGCGGTGCGCCTCGGTCAGCCCGCCGGAGCTCTGCATGAAGAAGAGGGGCACGCCGGGCATCTGCGCGGCCACCTGGTCCACGTAGCGGCGCAGGATCGGGCTCAGGTAGGCGTCCACCACCGTCGTATCCCCGCGCGAGACGAACTTCATCATCGGGCTCGTCTCGTGCGAGGTGCTCACCTGCGCGAAACCGGCCTCGCGCGCCAGGCGCGCCGCGGCCTGCTCGTGCGCCGTGTGGCGCCAGCCGTGCAGGAAGACGATGGCCACCGCGCGGATGCCGTCGGCCGCGGCCTGGCGCAGCTGGGCCTGCAGCGCGGACTCATCGAGCGGCACCAGCACCTCACCCTGCGCCCCCACGCGTTCCTGGGCCTCCACCACGCGCTCGTAGAGCAGCTCGGGCAGCACGATCTGGCGCTCGAACAGGCGCGGCCGCGCCTGGTAGGCGATGCGCAGCGCATCGCCTACCAGGCGATGCGCAGCGCATCGCGAAAGCCGCGCGTGGTGACGAGCAGCGTGCGCTCGCCCTTCCTCTCCAGCAGCGCGTTGGTGGCCACCGTGGTGCCCATCTTCACGCAGGCCACGCGCTCGGCCGAGATCGACTCGCCCGCGGCCAGACCAAGGAGGCGGCGGATGCCCTCCACGGCGGCGTCGGCGTACTGCTCCGGGTTCTCGCTCAGGAGCTTGAGGGTGCGAAGCGTGCCGTCCGGAGCGCGGCCGACAACGTCGGTGAAGGTGCCGCCTCGGTCGATCCAGAACTGCCAGGGTCCAGCTTGCATCAGTCGTTCTCCGAGAGGGAGGGCCGAGGGCCCTCGGCCTGCAGCGCGGCCCACCGGGCGTTCAGCATGGTCAGCACATCGAGCACCGGGCGCTCCGTCTCGGTGCGCAGGGCCTGCGCGTATGGCGGCAGGTTGGTGCATTCCAGCACCAGGGTGTCGATCTCCGGGTGACGGCGCAGCAATCGGCGCCCGGCGGCCAGCACCTGCTCGCGCGCATTCACCACGTCGAGCTCGGGCCGGTCCTCGAGCAAGGTGCGGTGCAGGGGCGAGCCCGGCTCGATCCCCTCCACGGGCGTAGACGGGTCCGCCCCCACCGCCTCGAAGTGCGCGGGCGTCAGGGAAGTGACCTCGATCGTGATGACGCCGCAGCGCCGTTTGGGGTCGTCGGCCAGTTGCAGCAGGGCTGAGGTCCACACCGGCACCGGCAGGGCCACCTGCAGCTCACGCTGCCAGCGCGCCAGGAAACCGCAGCTCGTCGACAGGGCCGTCGCCCCCTCCTGGACCAGTTCAAGTCCGGCACGCACGAAGGCCTCCAGCAGGGGCGCATCGTCCGCCCCGCCCCGCACCACCCGCGCCGGCCGGGCGCCAGGCACCACACGGTGCCGCACCGGAAAGGACAGGCTACCCGGGTACCCCACATCGCCGGGCACTCGGGGGAACCGGGTCTGCAGCATCAGGATGCCCAGCATGGTGCGGGACGGTGATCGTGGCCGTAGGTGTGGGAGCGAGCGCTGACCGGCGGGCGCGGGAGGCGGGGGCGGGACACAGCGCGAGGCAGCGGGGGGCAGCGGAACCGGGGGGTTGGGGGCAGAAACCCGGCGACCCCAGACCCGACGGCTGTCGGGGAAGTCCCGGGAAGAGCCCCACCGGGCACGCCCTATGCTACCGGGCTTTGCGACCCCCCTCACTGAACCGGGAGAGACCATGAAACTGAACCTGCCCCTGCTCGTGTGCGCCGCCGCCCTCGCGCTCGCCTGCTCCGCCCAGGCCCAGACCCGCTGGGACCTGCCGGCTGCCTATCCGGCCACGAACTTCCACTCCGTGAACCTGCAGCAGTTCGCCGACGAGGTGGACAAGGCCACCGGCGGCAAGCTCAAGATCACGGTGCACGCCGGCGCCTCGCTCTTCAAGGCTCCTGACATCAAGCGCGCGGTGCAGACCGGCCAGGCGCAGATCGGCGAGATCCTGCTCGTGAACTTCCAGAACGAGTGGCAGATCTTCGGCATCGACGGCATCCCCTTCCTGGCCGACAGCTACGACGAGGCCATGAAGATGTGGCGGGTGCAAAGGCCCGTGCTGGAGAAGAAGCTCGCCGAGCAGGGAATGATGGTGCTGTACGCGGTGCCATGGCCCCCCCAGGGCATCTACTCGAAGCGGCCCCTGAGTTCGGCGGCCGATCTCAAGGGCATGAAGTGGCGCGCCTACAGCCCCTCCACCGCGCGCATCGCCGAACTCGTGGGCGCGCAACCGGTGACGGTGCAGGCCGCCGAACTCAGCCAGGCCATGGCCACGGGCGTGGTGGAGTCCTACATCTCCTCGGGCTCCACGGGCTTCGACACCAAAACCTTCGAGCACATCAAGTTCTGGTACGACACCCAGGCCTGGCTGCCCAAGAACGCCGTGATCGTCAACAAGCGCGCCTTCGACGCCCTGGACAAGCCCACGCAGGACGCCGTGATGCGTGCCGCCGCCACCGCCGAGACGCGCGGCCTGGAGGCGAGCAAGTTCACCAACAAGGACAGCCTGGACAAGCTGCGCGCCAACGGCATGCAGATCCTGCCGCCCTCGGCGCAGCTCAAGGCCGACATGTCAAGGGTCGGTGACGTGCTGCTCAAGGAGTGGCTCGAGAAGGCCGGCCCCGAGGGCAAGGCGCTCGTCGACGCCTATCGCAAGTAAGGCGCGGGCGTGCGCCGCTTCCTGGACGGCCTGTACGACGGCGCCGCGTGGCTCGCAGCGCTGTGCTTGGTGGGGCTGCTGGCCATGGTGCTGCTGGGTATCGTGAGCCGGCTGGCCCACTTCCACGTGCCGGGAACGGACGCCTACGCCGGCTACCTGATGGCCGCGGCCGGCTTCCTTGCGCTGGCGCACACGCTCAAGCGCGGCGAGCACATCCGCGTCACGCTGCTGCTGTCGGCGCTGCGCGGCTCGGCCAAGCGCGGCATCGAGCGGTGGGCGCTGGGTGCGGCTGTCTTCCTGGCGGGCCTCACGGCCTTCTACAGCTGCAAGCTCGCCTGGCAGAGCCGCGTCTTCAACGACATTTCCACCTCCAACGACGCCACGCCGCTGTGGATCCCGCAGCTGGCGATGGCCGCGGGCAACCTGATCCTGCTCGTGGCCTTCCTCGACGAGTTCGTGCTCGAGTGGCGCGGCCAGCGGCCGAGCCACCCCGAGGGCGAGGCCGAAGCCCTGCACAACGAGTGAAGCCGCCGAGCCTGCCCGGTGCCCCTGGCAGGCCGAGTCCCTCCGA
>JBJTVI010000312.1:0-14305 GCA_046081145.1 Rubrivivax sp. | reverse complement strand
GCGCCACGCGCACGGCACCGGTGGTGGAAGCAAAGCTCACGAGCTGCCCGGCAAGCGGCTGACCCTGCGCGTTGCGCGCCACGGCCGACACCCGAACCGGCCCGAGCGAGGCACGCAGCGTGGCCGTGTCGGCCAGCAGCTGCAAGGTAGGCGCGCTGCCCGTCACGTTGAAGCCCACCCGTGCATTGAGTGCGCTGCTTGCGACGCTGGCCGTGGCGACGACATCGTCGGCGCCGGTCTGCCCCGCCGACCCCGCCGCGAGCGTCACGCGGCCCTGGCCGCTGGCATCGGTGAGCACCGAGGCGGCACCGAGCTGCCCGATGCCCGAACGGGCGGTCGAAAGCGACACCACCACGCCGGCCACCGGCAGGCCCGAGCCATCGCGCACGGTCGCCGTGACGGTGGCCGATGAAGCAGCCGTGATCTCGGTGGTGGAGAGCGCCAGCGCCAGCGTCGGCGAGCGCGGCGCGACTGCCGGCTCTCCGATCACCTGCACGCCGATCTGGCTTTGCAGGGTGCGGCCGTCGATCGAGGTGCTGGCCACGAGCGTCTCGGCCACGCCGAGCGTGGTGTCCACCGGGGTCACGCTGGTGGTGGCCAGCCCCGTGGCGTCGGTGAGCGCAGAGATGGGCGCAAAGCGCAGCACGCCCGCCGGAGAACTGAAGTTCACGACCTGGCCGACGACCGCCTGGCCCGCGGCATTGCGCACCTGGGCCGTCAGCCGCACCGGGCCGGTCGAGCCACGCAGGGTGGTGGAATCGATACCCGCGTTGACGCTGGCGGTGGCGCCCGACACGTTGAAGCCCACCCGCGCGGCCAGCGCCGTGGTGCCCAGCGTGGCCGAGGCGTTGAGATCGTCCGCACCCGTCACGCCATTGGCCACCGGGCTCAGGGTGAGGCGGCCCACGCCCTGCGCATCGGTGAGCACCGAGGTGGCGCTCAGGCTCGCCAGATCGACGCGGGTGGTGGACAGCCGCACCACGATGCCCGGCACCGGCAGCCCACTGGCGTCGCGCACCGTGGCGGTGACGACGGTCGGCGTGAGGGCGGTCAGTTCGGGGGAGGAGATGGACAGCGACAGGCTCGGCACACGCACCGGCGCAGGCGCCTCGGCCAGGATCTGCACGTTGACCGGGCTTTGAACCTCCCGGCCGCCCACGCTGGCACTGGCCAGCACCGTGTCGGCCGAGGCGGTGGCGGGATCGGCCGGCACCGCCGTGGTGGTGGCCACGCCCTGCGCGTCGGTGAGCGCCGAGACCTGGCTGAGCCGCACCTTGGAGCCCACCGAGGCGAAGTTGACGATCTGGCCGGCCAGCGTGCGGCCCGCCGCGTCACGCAGCACCGCCGACACGCGGACCTGCCCGCGCGAGCCGCTGAGCGTGGTGCTCTCGATGCTGGCCTGGATCGTGGGCAGCGCGCCGGCCACCGAGAAGCCCACTCGCGCCTGCAGCGTGGCCGTGCCCACCGTGGCCGACGCGCTGAGGTCGTCGGCGCCGGTGATGCCGTTGCTGCCGGCCGACCGCACGGCCCGGGCCTCGCCCTGGGCGTCGGTGAGCACGCTGGCGGCGTTGAGCGTGCTGAGTTCGGCCCGCGTGACCGCCAGCGACACCACGACCCCCGAGACCGGCTGTCCGTTGCCGTCGCGCACCGTGGCCACGACCGTGGCCGGCGAGGCTGACGTGACACTGGGCGAGGAGAGGGCCAGCGTGAGCGTGGGCGCCTTGCCGCCCGGGCCGAAGGCGGGGGTGCCCGACTCCCCTCCCCCACCGCCGCAGCTGGCAAGCACCAAGGCCAGGAAGAGGGCAGCAAGGCCCCTGCCGAGGAGGAACGGAAGGGAAGTCTTCATGGGCGAGGGGAAATCCGTCCGGGCAGGCAGGCTCGGCACAGGCGCCTCACCGGCCCTCCGGACGATCGCTGATGATCTTGGGCGTGATGAACACGAGCAGCTCGGTCTTGTTGGCCACGCGCGCCTTGTTCTGGAACAGGCTGCCGACGAAGGGCAGGTCACCGAGCACCGGCACCTTGTTGAGCTCCTCCTTCTCGACTTGCGTGTAGATGCCCCCGATCACCACCGTGCCGCCGTTTTCGACGAGCACCTTGGTCCTGACCTGCTTGGTGTCGATGGCAAAACCCGCCGTCGTGGCCCGGCCGACGCTGTCCTTGCTCACGTCCACCTCGAGGATCACATTGCCTTCGGGCGTGATCTGCGGCTGCACGTCCAGGCGCAGCGCGGCCTTGCGGAACTGCACGTTGGTGGCACCGCTGGAGGTGGCTGCCTGGTAGGGCAGCTCCTCGCCCTGCGCCACGCTGGCCTTCTCCTTGTCGGCCGTGACCACGCGCGGGCTCGAGACGATCTTACCCCGCCCGGTGGCTTCGAGGGCCGAGAGCTCCAGGTTCAGGAACCGGTTGGCCGTGGCGCTGAACAGCGACAGGGCGAAGGTGGCTGGCGTGGCGCCCCCGAAGTTGGAGGTGTTGGCCGGCAGGCTGACGAAGGTGGAGTCGTTGAAGGGGAGCGTGCCGGTGGCGGGGATCTGGCTGGTCTGGTAGCCCACGGCGTTGAGGTTGGCCCCCGGGACGATGCGCGTGTCGCCGGCGATGGGGTAGCCGGGCACCCCGCTGCGCAGGCCACGCAGGTCGCTGCCGCCCAGCCGCACGCCCAGGGCCCGGCCGAAGCTGTCGTCGGCCTCGACGATGCGCGCCTCGATCAGCACCTGTCGCACCGGGATGTCGATGCGGGCCACGAGCAGCTGGATTTCCTCGAGCTTGCTCGGGATGTCGGTGACGAAGAGCTGGTTCGTGCGCGAATCGGCCATCACGCTGCCGCGCGCCGACAGGATGCGCACGGCCTGGCCACCGCTGCCGGCCGACACGCCCGCGCCGCCGCCCTGCCCGGCCAGGCTGCGCGCGACATCGTCGGCCTTGGTGTAGTTGAGCTGGAAGGGCTGCGTGCGCAGCGGCTCGAGGTCGGCCACCTTCTTGCGGGCCTCGAGCTCCACCTGCTCGCGCGCGCTCAGCTCGTCGCGCGGGGCGATCCACAGCACGTTGCCGCTGCGGCGCAGGCCCAGGCCCTTGCTCTGCATGATGATGTCCAGCGCCTGGTCCCACGGGACATCCTTGAGCCGCAGCATGAGCGTGCCGCCCACCGTGTCGCTGGTCACGACGTTGAAGTTCGTGAAGTCGGCGATCACCTGCAGCGCCGAGCGCAGGTCGATGCTCTGGAAGTTGAGCGTCAGCTTCTCGCCGGTATAGCCCGTGCCCGGGCTGAGTTTGTTGGGGTCGGCGCGGGTGGCGCGCACCTCGAGCACGAACTGGTCGTCGCTCTGGTACGCAATGTGCTCCCAGGCCCCGCGCGGCTCGACAAACAGGCTCACGCGGTCGCCCGACTGGCTGCTGGCCACGCTCTGGACCGGGGTGCCGAAGTCCGACACGTCCAGCCGGCGGCGCAGCGCATCGGGCAGGTTCGCCCGCGGGAACTCCACGAGCACGCCCTTGCCCTGCTGGCGCACGTCCGCGCCCGGCTGCCCCCCCGCGAGCGTCACCACGACGCGCCCCGCCCCGTCGGGCGTGCGCCGGAAGTCGATGTCGCGCACGGTGGCCGGCGCCGCAGGCGGCGCGGCCGCCGTGGCGCCTGCGCCTTGCAGCACCACCAGCAGCGCACGATCCTGCCACTGCAGCGCATAGGGCACCGCCTGGCGCAGGTTGACGATCAGGCGCAGCCGGTCGGGGGCCTCCACCAGCCGGACGCTGCGCGCGTTGCCCTCGCCGAGCTCCAGGCTCGTGCGGCCCAGCCCGTTGCCCACGCCGGCCAGGTCGATGGACAAGCGCGCCGGCGACTGTGTCGAGAACACCTGCGGGAGCGCCGTCACGGGCTGGCTGAGCTCGATGCGCAGCACCTCCGAGCCACCCTGGACCCCGGCCTTCACCGACTGGATCACGGGTGCGCCCGGCGCTGCCTGGGCCCAGGCGGCCGGGGCTCCTGCGGCCAGGACGATCCCGGCCAGCCATGGCCACATCAGCGCCCCCGTCATGAGCGCCACCCGTGTCAGCAGCCCCGCACGACACGACTCGCCACCGGGCCGAGCGGCAGGGACGGGTGTTCCGGGCAGCGGCCGCATCACCGTGCCCTGTCCTGCAGGTACAGGACCGCCGGGCGCGTCACCCACTCCCCCGCGGCATCCTGCACCAGTTCCCGGACCTCGACCCGGGTCTCGTCGATCTTCGTGACACGGCCGTAATTCTGACCCAGGTAGTCGCCGGCCTTGACCATGTGCAGGAGGTTGTCGACACGCAACAACGCCACCGCGCGGCCCTGCCGCGCGAGGCTGCCCACCATCGTCATCGTGTCCAGCGGGTAGGCCTCCAGGGGCTCGCGCCGGCGATTGAGCTCGGCGGCGATGACCGAGTTGGGTTGCGCAGCCTCCTGCCGAAGCACCACGCTGAGCTTCTGCGTGCTGAAGGGATCCGCCGCCTTGGCGCCTTCGTAGCCTTCGGGCGTGAACTGGCGAGGCGACTGCAGCGGGCGAACCTGCGGCCGCGCGGAACGGCGCTCGGTGTCGATCCAGGCCTGAAGCTCGTCGAAGCCCTGCGTGCAGCCGGAGGCCAGCAACGCCGCGCCCAGCCCCAGCCCCGCCACACGCAGGCCGCGCCTCACTTGCGCGCTCCCTTGGCCCGCTCCTGGGCCTGGCGTCGCATCTCGGCGACCTCGGCCGCGTCGAGGTAGCGGTAGGTCCGCGCGGTGGCCTCCATCGTGAGCAGCGGGGTGCCATCGCGGCTCACCACCGGCGTGACCGCCAGGTTGTGCAGCGTGACGATGCGCGGCAGGCTGGCGATGTCGGCGGCAAAGGCGCCGATGTCGTGGAAGCGGCCGGTCAGGCGGATCGTGATGGGCAGCTCCGCGTAATAGTCCTTCACCTCCACCTGGCCGGGCTTGAAGAGCTCGAACTGCAGCCCGCGGCCGATGCCGGCCTGGTTGATGTCCGACAGCAGCGCCTCCATCTCGGCCTTGCCCGGCAGCTGCTTTTCGAGCTGGCTCACGAACTCCTGCACCTGCAGCTTCTGGCGCCGCAGCTCGGCCAGGTTGATGGCCTGCGCGAGCTTGGTGCGGTACTCCTGCTTGAGCCCGGGCTCGCGCTCGCGCTCGGCCTCGAGCAGCTCCCCCTCGGAGGAGAGGACCGAGGCCCAGGCCACCGCGACCGTCACGAACATCACGCCCAGCCAGGCCGCCACCTTGGGCAGCAGCGGCCACTGGCCCGGACGAGCGGGATCCAGGCCCTTGAACTGCGCCCCGATGCGGTCGGGCAGGCGGTTGAGATCCAGGTTCAGCCGGGGAGCCGCCAGACGCAGTGCCATGGTCGCGCCCTCAGGGACCGCGCGGGCCCGCGGCCGGCGGGGCGGCGGCCGGCTCGGCGATGGGCGAGCGCTTGATCGTCAGCCGCATCGAGAACTCGGCCACGCGGTTGTCCTGCCTGGACCCTGGCGCCGCCGGGACAACCCGTATCTCCAGCAGCTCGGGCTGCTGCAGCCAGGCCGACTGGTAGGAGACGTTTCGCAGGAACTCCGAGACGCGCTCGTTGCTTTGCGCGTGGCCGCTCAGGAACACCCGGTCGCCCGTCTGGCGGATGGCCAGCAGGTACACGCCTTCGGGGGTCTGGCGCGCGAGCTCGCCCAGCAGCCGCACCGGCGTGTTGCGCTCGATCTGGAGATCCTCCACGGCCTTCTGGCGCGCCTTGAGCGCGTCGATGTCGGCGTTGAGCGTGGCGATGTCGCGGATCTGGCGCTCGAGGATGCCCACCTCGGTGCTCAGGAAGGTGATGCGCCCGCGCTGCGCCGAGGCCATGTGGCCGAGCGCGGCGTACCAGACCATGGCGATCAGCACACCGACAGCCATGCTCAGGCCGATGCCCGTGTAGAACGCAGCCTGCTGGCGCCGGCGGCGCTCTTCGCGGTGAGGGAGCAGGTTGATGAGGATCACTGGACGAACCTGCGCATGCCCAGGCCGCAGGCCGTGAGGTAGGCCGGCGCCTCACGCCGGGCGCGGGCCTCGCGCAGCCCGGCACCGAATTCCATGTCCTCGAAAGGATTGACCACCAGCGAGGCGAAGCCGCTGATCTCGGTCACGCGGTCGGTCAGCCCGGGCAGCGTGGCCGTGCCACCCGAGAGCATCACGTAGTGCACCTTGTGGTGGGGGGTGCTCGTGAAGAAGTACTGCAGCGCCCGGCCGATCTCGTGCGCGAGGCTGTCCACGAAAGGCTCCAGGATCGCGTAGGCGTAATCCTCGGGCAGCTCGCCGCTGCGCTTCTTCTGCTCGGCCTCCTCGAAGGACAAGCCATACTGGCGCGAGATCAGCTGCGTGAGCTGCGAGCCACCGAAGGCCTGGTCCCGGTCGTACAGCAGCGCGTCGTCCTTGAGCACCTTCAGGCTCGTGGCATCCGAGCCGATCTCGAAGAGCGCCACCAGCGTGTCCTTGCCCTGGCGTGGCAGGGCCGACACGAGCCGGCCGGTGGCCAGCCGCACGGCATGCGACTCGACCTCGATCACCACCGGCGTGAGCCCGGCCGCCTCGGCCACCCCCTGCCGATCCTGAACCCTGTCCTTGCGCGAAGCGGCGATCAGCACCTCGACATCCGAAGGTGAAGCGGCGCTCGGCCCGAGAACGCAGAAATCCAGGCTCACCTCGTCGAGCGAGAAGGGGATGTACTGGTTGGCCTCGCTCTCGACCTGGACCTCCATCTCCTCCTCGCGCAGGCCCGCAGGCAGCATGATGCGCTTGGTGATGACGGCAGAAGGCGGCATCGCCAGTACCGCCTGGCGCGTGCGGGTGCCGCTGGCAGACACCACGCGGCGGATGGACTCGGCCACCTCGTCGAACTTCTCGATCTGGCCGTCTACCACCCAGCCCTTCTCGAGGGATTCGGCGGCGATTCGCTCCACCACGAACTGGCCGGAGGGACGGCGACTCAACTCGACGAGCTTCACGCTCGTCGAACTGATGTCCAGCCCGAAGGCCGGAGCGTTCCTGCGACTCAGGAAGCGGTCAAGAAAACCCACGGCGCCAGCGACTCCCCCACACCGGACCTCGGCAGCAGTGACGGGTCCGAAGTACTGGAGATCTTAACAGCAAGCGCCGCCCGAAAGACCCCTCGCAAGACCCCTTCGGAACTTCTTTGTCGCGCGTGCGCTCGAAGGGATCGAAGCCGCCCTTGCGGGTAATCCCTGTCCCTATAATCGCGCGCCCTCCGAAATGGCCGACGCATGAACGCCCCCTCCCCCGACCGCTCCGGGCCGCCCCCGGAGGCGGCGGCCCCCGCGCCCCGGCGATCCTGGCTCGCGCGCGGCCTGCTGGGCCTGGCCGGTATCGTGATCGGCGGCGGCCTGTCGGCGCTGATGCTCGTGGCGCTGGCGCTGGCGCTGGCCTACCCGAACCTGCCCGAGGTGGGCAGCCTCACCGACTACCGCCCCAAGCTGCCGCTGCGCGTGCTGGCCGCCGACGGGCAGCTCCTGGGCGAGTTCGGCGAGGAGCGGCGCAGCTACGTGCCCATCGGCGAGATCCCCCAGGTGATGAAGCAGGCCGTGCTGGCCATCGAGGACGCGAACTTCTATCGCCACGGCGGCGTCGATTTCAAGGGCGTCGCGCGCGCCGCGCTGGCGCAGTTCTCCGAGGCCAAGAGCCAGGGCGCATCGACCATCACGATGCAGCTGGCGCGCAACTTCTACCTCTCCACCGAGAAGACCTTCACGCGCAAGATCTACGAGATCCTGCTGGCCTTCAAGATCGAGGCCATGCTCTCGAAGGACCAGATCCTCGAGATCTACATGAACCAGATCTTCCTGGGTCACCGTGCGCATGGCTTTGCCGCCGCCAGCGACGTCTACTTCGGCAAGCCGCTTTCCCAGATCACGGTGGCCGAGGCCGCGATGCTGGCCGGGCTGCCCAAGGCACCCTCGGCCTACAACCCCCTGACCAACCCGCGCCGCGCCACGGCGCGACAGCGCCACATCATCGAGCGCATGGTGGACAACGGCTTCATCACGCGCGCCCAGGCCGAGGCGGCGCTGGCACAGAAGCTGCGCTACCGCAGCGTCGCGGAGGCCTCCAACTTCGCCGGCTACGTGGCCGAGACGGCGCGCCAGCTCGTCTACGCGCAGTACGGCCCCGAGACCTACTCGCGCGGCCTGAATGTCTACCTCACGGTGGACGCGGCCGCACAGATGGTGGCCTACCGGGCGTTGCGCCGCGGGCTGATGGACTACGAGCAGCGCCAGGTCTACCGTGGCCCGGAGGCCTTCGTCGACCTGCCCGCCGATGCCGCGCGGGCCGACGCACGCATCGCCGAGGCGCTGGCTGACCACCCCGACAACGACGAGTTGCGTGCGGCCGTCGTCACCGAGGCCTCGGCACGCAAGGTGGTGGCGGTGCTGCAGTCCGGGGAGGTCATCAGCGTCACGGGCGAGGGCCTGCGCCCGGTGCAATCCGGGCTGAGCGATCGCGCCGGCCCCAAGCAGCGCATCCGGCGCGGGGCGATCGTGCGCGCCATGCAGCTGGGCGGCGCAAGCGGCTCGTGGACGCTCACGCAGGTGCCCGAGGTAGAGGGCGCCTTCGTGGCACTGGACCCGCGCACCGGCGACATCCGCGCCCTCGTGGGCGGCTTCGACTACGGCAAAAGCAAGTTCAACCACGTCACGCAGGCCTGGCGCCAGCCCGGCTCGAGCTTCAAGCCCTTCATCTACTCCGCCGCGCTCGAGCGCGGTTTCACCCCGGCCACCACCGTCAACGATGCGCCGCTGTTCTTCGACGCCGCGTCCACCGGCAGCCAGCCCTGGGAGCCCAAGAACTACGATGGCAAGTTCGACGGCCCGATGAGCCTGCGCACGGCACTGGCCAAATCGAAGAACCTCGTCTCGATACGCGTGCTGCAGTCCACCGGCACGGAGTTCACGCAGCGCTGGGTGAGCCGCTTCGGGTTCGAGCCCGACAAGCACCCGCCCTACCTCACGATGGCCCTGGGCGCAGGCTCGGTGACGCCGCTGCAGATGGCCACCGGCTACAGCGTCTTCGCCAACGGCGGGCACCTCGTGGAGCCGCGGCTCATCGCCCGCATCGCCGACGCCGGCGGGCGCGTCCTGCTCGAGACGCGCGCCTCCGAGCCTGACGATGCCCAGCGCGCGATCGAGCCGCGCAACGCCTTCGTGATGTCATCCCTGCTGCAGGAGGTCACGCGCTCGGGCACCGCCGCGCGTGCACAGGCCACCCTCAAGCGCCCGGACCTCTACGGCAAGACCGGCACCACCAACGACTCGATGGACGCCTGGTTCGCCGGCTACCACCCGCACCTTGTGGCCGTCGTGTGGATCGGCTACGACAACCCGCGCAAGCTCGGCAGCAACGAGACCGGTGGCGGGCTTTCGCTGCCGGTGTGGATCGAGTTCATGGCGCACGCCCTGCGCGACAAGCCGGTGGTCCTGCCCGAGCCGCCCGAGGGCGTGATGCGAGCCGGGGGCGAGTGGGTGTTCGACGAGTTCAACGCCGGGCGCGGCGTGGCGGCCGTGGGCCTGGACACCGTGGTGCCCAAGCCGGCCACACCCGAGGAGCGCAGCAGCATCCTCGACCTCTTCCGGCGCTGAATTCGGCGCTGCGCCGGCGCCCACGTGCGCCGGGCCGAGCCGGAGGTCTGGCCGTTCAGGCCTCGAAGTGCAGCGGCCGCCCGGCCTGGGCACTGGCCTCGCGCGAGAGCACGGCGTGAAACTCGCTGCCGTCGCGCGTGTCGAGCCAGTGCCCGCCCACGTGCCGGTAATGAAAGCCCCCCGCGCGCGAGGCCAGCCACAGTTCGTGCAGGGGCGGCTGGGTGTTGACCACGATGCGCGAGCGGTCGGGGAACACGAGCTCGAGCAGCCCGCCGGTGCGATGCGCATCGATGTCGATCACATCGTCCTGCAGCCAGCGATCGACCGTCTGCTCGATGGCCCGCAGCACGCGGTCGCTCAGGCGGTGGTACTCGGCATCGGTCAGCTCGGACATGGTCACTCGTAGAATCCGGGAATGGTTCTTGAACCTCGGAGCATTAGTGTAGTGGCGCCTTGGCGCGCCTCCCTGGCCGGCCTCGCGTGGCTGGTGTGTGCCGCGATGAGCGGTTGCGGGCAGAAGGGGCCACTCACGCTGCCGGCGGCGGCTGTGCCCGGCGCAACCGGTGCGGCTGCTGGACCGGCCTCCCCGGCTTCACCGGCTTCACCGGCTGCCGTGGCAGCCCCTGCCGCCAGGCCAGCCTCGGGCCCGGTGCGCTGAGATGCTGCCGGGCGCGCCCTTCCTCGAACGCTGCGACGGCCGCTTGCGCCTGGGCGGTCACGACCTGGAGGCCCTCGCGCGACGCTTCGGCACGCCGCTGTACGTGTACTCGCGCGCGGCGATGCTGGCGGCAGCCTCCGCCTACCAACGCGCCCTGGCCGGGCGCGCGCACCTGCTGTGCTACGCCATGAAGGCCAATTCCAATCTGGCGGTGCTGCAGACCTTTGCCCAGGCCGGGCTGGGCTTCGACATCGTCTCCGGCGGGGAGCTCGCACGGGTGATCGCTGCCGGTGCCGACCCCGCGCGCACCGTCTTCTCCGGCGTGGGCAAGACGGCCGCCGAGATGCATGCAGCCCTTCAGGCCGGCGTGAAGTGCTTCAACGTGGAGAGCCTGACCGAGCTGCACCGGCTCTCCGCGGTGGCGCAGGCCGCCGGCCGGCGTGCGGCCGTGAGCCTGCGCGTGAACCCCGACGTGGACGCGCGCACGCACCCCTACATCTCCACCGGGCTCAAGGGCAACAAGTTCGGCATCCCGCACGAGCAGGCGGTGCAGGCCTACCGGCTGGCCGCCTCCCTGCCCGGCCTCCAGGTGACGGGCATCGACTGCCACATCGGCTCGCAGATCACGCGCATCGAGCCCTACCTGGACGCCCTGGACCGGCTGCTCGACCTCGTCGAGGCGGTGGAGGCCCAGGGCATCGCGCTGCATCACGTGGATCTGGGCGGCGGCCTGGGCATCACCTACACCGACGAGGCGCCGCCAAGCGCCACCGAGCTCGTGGCTGCCATGCTGGCTCGGCTGGATGCGCGCGGGCACGGGCACCGGGAGGTGCTGCTCGAGCCGGGCCGCTCGCTCGTGGGCAATGCCGGCGTGCTGCTGGCCGAGGTGGTGGTGCTCAAGCCGGGCGAGGCGAAGAACTTCTGCATCGTCGACGCGGCGATGAACGACCTCGTGCGCCCGGCCATGTACGAGGCGTGGATGGCCATCGAGCCCTGTGTCTCAGGCCAGGCGCCCATCCTCACCTGGGACGTGGTGGGCCCGGTGTGCGAGTCCGGAGACTGGCTCGGGCGCGACCGGCCCCTGGCCGTGGCCGAGGGCGACGTGCTGGCCGTTCTCTCGGCAGGGGCCTACGGCATGTGCATGGCGAGCAACTACAACACCCGTGGCCGCGCCGCCGAGGTGATGCTCGACGGTCCGCAGGCCCACCTCGTGCGTGCACGCGAGGTGCCTGGCGAACTCTTTCGCGGCGAGCACCTGCTGCCGGGCTGAGGCCCGGATCAGAGGCGGCCTTCCTCCACGGCGTGGCAGGCCACGCGGATGCCCTGGAAAACCTGCAACGCCGGGCGCTCGCGCTCGCAGCGTGCAGTGGCGTGCGGGCAGCGCGGATGAAAGGCGCACCCTGCAGGGGGGTTCAGCGGATTGGGCACCTCGCCTTGCACCGGGGTGCGCGCGCGGCCGGTCATGCGGATGTCCGGAATAGCATCGAGCAGCATCCGCGTGTAGGGGTGCCGGGGCCGCGCAAAGAACTCGGCCTTCGGGGCCAGCTCCACCAGGCGCCCCAGGTACATCACCCCCACCTCGTCGCTCACGTGGCGCACCACGGCGAGGTTGTGGGAGATGAACAGGTAGGTGAGCCCGCGCGCGCGCTGCAGCTCGCGCATGATGTTGAGCACCTGCGCCTGCACCGAGACATCCAGCGCCGAGGTGGGCTCGTCGCACACCAGGAACTCGGGCTGGGTCGCCAGCGCGCGCGCGATCGAGATGCGCTGGCGCTGCCCGCCGGAGAACTGGTGCGGGAACTTCTCGACATCGGCCGCCGCCAGGCCCACCGACTGCAGCAGCTCGGCCACGCGCGCGCGCTGCGCGTCGGGCTCGGGCAGCAGCCCGTGCTCGCGCAGCGGCTCGGCCACGATGTCGAGCACCTTCCAGCGCGGGTTCAGGCTCGCGTACGGGTCCTGGAAGATCATCTGCATGCGCCGGCGCAGGGCGCGCAGCGGGGCACCCTGCAGCGCCGCGGTGTCCTGGCCGTCGAAGTGCACCGAGCCGCGCGTCGGGGCGTACAGGCCCACCAGCAGGCGCGCCACGGTGCTCTTGCCGCAGCCCGACTCCCCCACCAGGGCGAGCGTGCGGCCGCGGGTAATCGCAAAGCTCACGCCGTCCACCGCGTGCACGAACTGTCTGGGCTTGCCCTCGATCACGCGGTTGAGCCAGGGCGGCGACACATCGAAGGTCTTGGCGAGGTCGCGCACTTCCACCAGCGGCGTGTCGCCACCTGCGGACCCCGCTGCGGCTGGCCCGGCTGCCCCTGCCGCTGCCCCAGCTGCCCCTGCCGCTGCCGCGGTGGCAGCGGGCGGAGCCCCCGCCTCGATCGCAATCGGCCCGGCGCTCATCATGAAACCCTCCGGGCCGATTGCGAACCGGCGAGCCAGCAGGCCGCTCGCGTGGCCCCGGCGGTCTCCAGCTCGGGGCGTTCCACGCGGCAGCGCGCCACCGCCTGCGGGCAGCGCGGATGGAAGGCGCAGCCGCGCGGGATCGCCGTCAGGCGCGGCATCGCGCCCTCTATCTGCAGCAGCCGCTCGCGTTCCTCGTCCATCGAAGGGATCGAGCCCATCAGGCCGGCGGTGTAGGGGTGCGCAGGCGCATGGATGACATCGTGCACCGGGCCGACCTCGACGATGCGCCCGGCATACATCACCGCCACGCGGTCACAGGTCTCGGCGATCACGCCCATGTCGTGCGTGACGAGCATGACGGCCGCGCCATGCTCGCGGCACAGCCGCTTGAGCAGCGCGATGATCTGCGCCTGGATCGACACGTCCAGCGCCGTGGTGGGTTCGTCGGCCACGATGAGCCTGGGCTCGGCGGCCAGTGCGAGCGCGATCACCACGCGCTGTCGCATGCCGCCGGAGAACTGGTGCGGGTACTGGTCGATGCGCGCCTCGGCAGCGGGGATGCCCGTCTCCTGCAACAGCCGGATGGCGCGGGCCCGCGCCTCCTCGCCGTTCACCCCCAGGTGCGTCTGGATGGTCTCGGTGAGCTGGCGACCCACCGTGTACAGCGGGTTCAGCGAGGTCAGCGGATCCTGGAAGATGGCGCCGATCTTGCAGCCCCGGATGGCTCGCATCTGCTCGTGCGGCAGGTTGTCGATGCGCTGGCCCTCCAGGCGCACCTCCCCGCCGGCGATGCGCCCGGGCGGCTCGAGCAGCCCGATGATGGCCGCGCCCGTGAGCGACTTGCCCGCGCCGGATTCGCCCACCACCCCCAGCACCTCGCCCGGGGCGATGTCGAAGGACACGTCGTCGATGGCCAGGAGCGTGCCCCGGCGCGTGGGGAACTCCACGCGCAGGTGGTGCACTTCGAGCAGCGGGGCAGCAGCGGGCATGGGTGGTCGGGCGGGCGGCAGGTACGGGCTCAGCGCAGGCGCGGGTTGATGGCGTCGCGCAGCCAGTCACCCAGCAGGTTCACCGAGAGGGCGATGAGCACGAGCATCAGCCCCGGGAAAATCGTAATCCACCACTCGCCGGAGAACAGGAAGTCGTTGCCCACGCGGATGAGCGTGCCCAGCGAGGGCGAGGTCGGCGGCACGCCCACGCCCAGGAAGGAGAGCGTGGCCTCGGTGAGGATGGCCTGCCCGACCTGGATCGTGGCCAGCACGAGAACCGGGCCCATCACGTTGGGCAGCACATGCCGCACCATGATGCGCAGCGGCGAGACACCGATCACGCGTGCGGCCTGCACGTACTCCTTGTTGCGCTCGACCATGGTCGAGCCGCGCACCGTGCGCGCGTAGGGTACCCAGCCGGTGAGCGAGATCGCGAAGATGAGCACGCCGAAGGCCAGGGCCTCGTGCGCGCCGGGGAACATCGCCCGCCCCACGCCGTCGATCAGCAGCGCAACCAGGATGGGCGGGAAGGACAGCATCACGTCGCACACGCGCATCAGGAAGGCGTCCAGCCGCCCGCCGACGAAGCCCGACAGCAGGCCGAGGCTGACGCCCACCACCACCGACAGCAGCACCGAGGCCA
>JBJTVI010000311.1:0-2148 GCA_046081145.1 Rubrivivax sp. | reverse complement strand
GCCTGCAGGCCCGCCTCATGTCCCAGGCGCTGCGCAAGCTCACAGCGACGATCAAGCGCACCAATTCCATGGTGATTTTCATCAATCAGATCCGGATGAAGATTGGCGTGATGTTCGGCAACCCCGAGACCACCACGGGCGGCAACGCGCTGAAGTTCTACGCCTCCGTGCGGCTGGATATCCGCCGCACCGGCAGCATCAAGAGAGCCGAAGAGGTCATCGGCAGCGAGACCAAGGTCAAGGTCGTCAAGAACAAGGTGAGTCCCCCCTTCAAGACGGCCGAGTTCGACATCCTCTACGGCGAGGGCATCAGCCGCGAGGGCGAGATCATCGACATGGGCGTCAACACCCGCGTGCTGGACAAGTCCGGGGCCTGGTATGCCTACAACGGCGAGAAGATCGGCCAGGGCAAGGACAACGCGCGCGAGTTCCTGCGCGAGAACCCCGAGCTCGCCCTGGAGATAGAGAACAAGGTGCGCGAGGCCATGGGCATCCCGCTGCAGCCTGGCGCCGCCGCCCAAGCGTGAGTCCCGGCGGGCCGCCGGCGGGCCCGAGCCTGCGGGCCAAGGCGCTGGGGTGGCTGGCGCTGCGTGAGCACGCCACCGAAGAACTGCGCACCAAGCTCAAGCGCTGGGCGCAGGCCCGAGGCCGAGATGCCGGCGCCGAGGGCCTGGAGGCGCTGCTGCAGGCGCTGCAGGCCGCCGGCCACCTCAGCGACAGCCGTTTCGTCGAAAGCCGCGTGAACGTTCGCGCGCCCAAGCTCGGCAACCTGCGCATCGAGCACGAGTTGCGCCGCAGTGGCGCGCAGCCCGACGACGCCGTGCGCGCCGCGCTGCGCGCCAGCGAGCCCGAGCGGGCCCGTGCGGTGTGGGCCAAGCGCTTTGGCCGCCCGGCCACGGACCGCGCCGAGCGTGCGCGCCAGGCGCGCTTCCTGGCCGGCCGAGGCTTCAGCGTGGACGTCATCCGTCGCGTGATCGGCGACGACGACGCGGCGTCCTGAGCCGCCTGCTGCGCGCGGGGCGTCCGCGCGCCTGCGCTACAGTGCGCCCCGCGGGCGTGCCGGGGGAGCATCCGGGCGCCGCGGCCATCGGCCCGTCAGGCTGGTGCCAAGGAGCCCGCTGACAATGACGGCCGACCACGTCAGTCGGCCCCTACCCTGCATCCGAGACAGCCCGCATGAAGATCCACGAATACCAAGGCAAGGAAGTCCTGCGCCAGGCAGGCGTGCCCGTTCCGCGGGGCATCCCCGCGTTCACGGTCCAGGAGGCGGTGGAGGCCGCGCAGAAGCTCGGCGGCAGCGTCTGGGTCGTCAAGGCCCAGATCCACGCTGGCGGCCGCGGCAAGGGCGGGGGCGTCAAGCTCGCGCGCTCGATCGACGAGGTGCGCAGCCTGGCCGGCCAGATCCTGGGCATGCAGCTCAAGACGCACCAGACAGGCCCGGAGGGCCAGAAGGTGCGGCGCCTCCTGATCGAGGAGGGTGCCGACATCCGCAAGGAGTACTACGTGGCCGCGCTCACCGACCGCGCCACGCAGAAGGTGGCTGTGATGGCGAGCTCCGAGGGCGGCATGGACATCGAGGAGGTGGCCCACCACAGCCCCGAGAAGATCATCAAGGTCTTCGTCGACCCGCTTGCCGGCATGACCGACGCGCAGGCCCAGCAACTCGCCGACGGCATCGGCGTGCCCGCCGCCAGCCAGGCCCAGGCCAAGGACGTGTTCGCGAAACTCTACGCCTGCTACATGGCCACCGATGCGAGCCTGGCCGAGATCAACCCGCTGATCCTGGAAGGCAACGGCGCGATCAAGGCGCTCGATGCCAAGTTCAACTTCGACTCCAACGCGCTGTTCCGCCACCCCGAGATCGTGGCCTACCGCGACCTGGACGAGGAAGACCCGGCCGAAGTCGAGGCCAGCCGCTTCGACCTCTCCTACATCAGCCTGGACGGCAACATCGGCTGCCTCGTCAACGGCGCGGGCCTGGCGATGGCCACGATGGACACGATCAAGCTCTTCGGCGGCGAGCCGGCGAACTTCCTGGACGTCGGGGGCGGGGCCACCGCCGAGAAGGTGACCGAGGCCTTCAAGATCATGCTGGCCAACCCGAAGGTCAAGGGCATCCTCGTCAACATCTTCGGCGGCATCATGCGC
>JBJTVI010000310.1:0-13705 GCA_046081145.1 Rubrivivax sp. | reverse complement strand
CGACCGCCTTCTGCGCGAGAGCCTGGTGCGCGACACCCGGCTCTCCTCGCCCGACTGGCGGGTGCTCGATGCCGACGGGCTGGCTGCGGCGCGCGAGGCCGCGCGGGCCTTTCGGCTCGACGCCGTGTTCCTGGACCTGGGGCTGCCCGACGGCGATGGGGTGGCCCTCATCCGCGAGCTGCGCCAGGCGCACCCGGCCTGCGAGGTGCTGGTGATCACGGTCTTTGCCGACGAGCAGCGCGTGATCGCGAGCCTGGAGGCGGGGGCAGCCGGCTACATCCTCAAGGGCGACCTGCCGGCCTTTTCCGGGCGGCTGATCGCCACCATCGAGGCCGGCGGCTCGCCAGTGAGCCCGGCGATCGCGCGGCAGCTCATCGCGCGGCTGCACCCCGGCGAGGCACCCGGAGCCGCGCCGGCTGCGCCGCCCCCCCCGGGCGAGCGGCTCTCCGCGCGCGAGGCCGAGATCCTGGCGCTGTGCTCCAAGGGGCTGCGCTACGCGGAGGTCGCCCTTGCCCTGGGCGTGTCGGTGCACACCGTCAACGCGCACCTGAAGAACGTCTACCGCAAGCTTCTGGTCAACTCGCGCGCCGAAGCCGTCTACGAGGCGCGACGCTCCGGGCTGCTGCATGACTAGCCGCGCGCGCGGCCGGCGGCTGGCGTGGGCGCGCGCGGCGGCAGAGGGTGCGGCGCGGATGGAGCAGGCAGTGGGGGCAGTGGGGGCCGCCGCAGCGGCCTGGAGGGCCGCGGCGGCCCTGTCGGCCCTGGCGCTGATGCTGATGACGGCCGGCCCGGCCGAGGCGGCCGCGCCCCCAGGCGAGGCGAAGGCGGCCCATGCGCCGGAGCCACAGCCCCTGCGAGAGGGCCGGTTCTGCGAGACGCCGCAACCCTTCGCAACGAGTGGCTGCTCCTGGCAGTCGGTGCGCATCCCGCACCGCTGGGAGCCCGCGCGGCCGGGGCTGTCGTGGGCCCTGTACCGCTTCGAGGTGCCCCACCCCGGGGCGGGGGCCTACGCCGTCGTGGCCGAGCGGCTGGCGCTGGATGCCCGCGTGCGTGTGCAAGGCGCCGCACCGGCCGCCCTCGGTTCGGCGCCGGGCGCGGGCGAAGGCCAGGGGCCTGCGCTGGTGCGCTACTGGCCGCAGCTCTACGCCTTCGAGCTCCCTGCGCCGGCCCCGGGCGAGGCCACGCCGGCGTACTTGCGCATCGAGGTGGCGCTGCAGGGTCACGGCAGCGTCAAGAGCGGCATCTGCGCGTTGGCCCTGGCCGAGCGCGATGCGGCGCGGCAGTGGCACTGGCGCGAGACGCTGCTGGAGGTGGACCTGGTGCTGGCCCTGTCGGCGGCCACCCTCACGGCGGGGCTGGCGGGCCTGTTCGCCGGCACGGTGAGCTCGCAGCCGGGCCGGCTGCTGCTGGCCTTTGCGGCACTGGCCATCACCGCGGCGCTGCGCACGGCGATGAACTTCGTCGTCTCGCCGCCGTTGCCCTTGGAGTGGTGGACGACCCTGAGCGTGTGGCTGCTCATCGTGGTGGCGCTGCAGACCCGCACCGGGATCGGCCTGTACCTGTGGCCGTCCGTGCGCCGCGCCGTGGGGCCGGGCCTGGCCGCGGCAGCCGGCAGCGCGCTGCTGCTTGCTGCGCTGCCGGCCCGGGCGCTCTACAGCGCGGCGGAGCTGATGCTGGGCGGCGTCGCGCTCGTGGGCGTGGCGCTGCTGGCCACGCTCGTCGTGCGCGTGTGGCGCACGCGCGAGCCGCTGGGCACGCTGCTGCTGGTGGCGCTGGCGCTCGTGCTGCTGTTTGGCGTGCACGACCTGGCGCTGCACCTCGGGCCGGGATCCTTGAGCGATCGCTACCTGCAGAAGTGGTCCACGCCTGCACTGGTCATCCTGATGATCGCGCTGCTGGCACGCCGCGTGGCGCGGCACCGGGCGCTGGAGTCGGCGCTGCAGCGCGAGACGGCCAGCCGCGAGGAGCTGCTGCGCGACCTGCACGACTCCGTGGGCAGCCGTCTCGTGGCCCTGTCCTTCCACGCGCGGCACCAGGGCAGTTCGCCCGGGCTGGTGGACGAGATAGGCGGGCTCATCCACGAGCTGCAGGTGATCCAGCGCGCGGTGCGCGCGGGCCCCACGAACCTGGCCGCGCTGCTGGCCGACTTGCGCCACCTCTATGCCCGGATCGGCGGTGGGCAGTTGCCCCTGCGCTGGGAGGTGCCCGATGCGGCCGCGGCCGTGCCGCTGACGGCCACACAGGCGGTGGCGCTGCTGCGCATCGTGGAGGAGGCCGTCACCAACGCCATGAAGTATGCCCAGCCCGCGACCGTGAGCCTGCGCGTCGAGCCGGGCCCGCCTGGCTGGGCTGCCGAGGTCTGTGTCCTGGACGACGGGCCCGGAGCCTTCAAGGTGGGCACGCACGGCGGGCTGCACAACATGCGCTTTCGGGCGCAGCGCGCCGGCCTGGGCCTGGAGCTCGACGGCACGCCCGGCGCCAAGGCGGTGCGCGTGCGCATCCCGGCGCCCGCCCCGGCCAGCACGGCCTGGGCCCGGCTGCTGCGCCCGTTGGGGCGCCGGCTGGGGTACCGGCTGGGGCGCCGTCCGGAGAGCTGACCCGCCCCGCGGCACCTACCGCACCCGGCCCCGGCGCAGCCGCTAGGATGCAGCCATGCGCCACCCGAGCCCGGCTTCACCATGAGCACGCCGCAGTTGCTGCTGCAGGCCCTGCGCGCGGAGTTGCGCCGCGCCGGGCTGACCTACCGTGTCCTGGCCACCCGCGTGGGCATGAGCGAGTCGAGCATCAAGCGCCTGTTCAGCCAGGGCGACATGAGCCTGGCGCGGCTCGAGCAGTTGTGCGAGGCGGCCGGCGTGCCGCTGCACGACGTGATGCAGCAGGCCCTGCAGGCGGCCCCGGCCATCGACGAGCTCACCCTCGAGCAGGAGCGCTCGCTCGTGGCCGACCCCGTGCTGCTGCTCGTGGCGGTGTGCTGCCTCGGGCACTGGAGCTTCGAGCAGGTGGTGGAGACCTACCGGGTGGATGCAGCCCCGTGCACCGCCGCACTCGTGCGGCTGGATCGGATGGGCCTGATCGAGCTCAAACCGCTCAACCGCTACCGGCTGCGCGTGTCGCGAACCTTTCGCTGGCGGCCCGACGGGCCGGTGCAGGCCTACTTTCGCGAGCACGTGGTGGCCGATTACTTCGCCGGCCGCTTCGACGGCCAGGGCGAGACGCTGCTGGCCGTTCCGGCGCGCCTGTCGGCGGCCAGCGCGCGCCAGGCGCGCCAGCACATCGAACGCCTGGCCGAGGAGCTCTCGCGCCTGCACCAGGACGACGCCCGGCTGCCGGCCACCCAGCGCGATGGCTACACCCTCGTGGTGGGGCTGCGCTCGTGGGAGCTGGCCGCCTTCACGGCAATGCGGCGACAGGTGCCGGTGCCGCAGGCCACAGGCCAGGGGCGCCGAGCGCCCGGTGGCGGGCGCTGAGCACGGAGCCCCGGGGCCCTGATCCCGGGGCCCGGCCCTCAGGAGCCCTGCGTCGGCGCCCGCGCGTCCAGCGTCACGCGCACGCGGCCCGCGGTGGTCACGAGCGTGACGGCATCACCCGGCCGAAAGGCCTCCGCGCCCTTGGCCTGCACCACCGCACGGCGCTCGCCGTTGGCCAGGCGCACGATGATCTCCTGCGCCACCTCGCGCGTGGCGTTGCGCTCGATGGCGTGACCGATCACGCCGCCGAGCACGGCCGCCAACGCGCCCACGGCCACCTGCTCGCGCTTGCCGCCCACGCTGGAGCCGGCCGTGCCCAGCACGATGGCGCCGGTGGCCGCACCCACGGCGCCGGATTCGCCCTCGACGGTGACGTCGCGCACGCTCTCCACCGTGGCGCCGAGCACCGAGGACAGGCGCTGGGCGTCGCCACGGCCGATGACGTCGGGGCTGGTGGTGGAGCAGGCGGCCAGCGCTGCCGCGCAGGCCAGGGCGATGAAGGTCTTGATCATGGATCTCTCCGTTGGGAAATCAGAAGGTTCGGCAGCCGGCCGGGTGCGGCCGGGCTGGCTCAGAAGCGGTAGGACACGCCTACGGTGTACAGGTCGGCCTTGGCCTTCGTCGCCGTCGTGACGCGGGCAGGCAGACGATCCCAGTCGGCCTGCAGCGCCCAGCTCTTGTTCAGGGCGTAGCTGGCCCCGAGGCCCCAGACGGCCGTGCGCTCGCGCAAGGTCGTGCTGCCGGGAGCCACCGGGCCGATGGAGGACGTGTCCAGCTCGGTGCGCGACTTCGTGCCCAGGGCCACGCCCAGACGGGCCCGCAGCGTCCACGCGTCGATGCGCGTGCGCGCCACCCCGACCAGGCCCAGGCCCTCGGAGCTCGTGCGGGCAGGCAGCACGTTCGTGCCGAGCTGGCCGCTGCCCCGGGCATCGCCCAGACGCCAGGCCATGAGTTCGACGCCCAGGTGCTGGGTGGGCTCCACGCCCATGAAGACCTTGTAGCTGCCCGAGGCGGCGCGGTCGCAGGGCTGGTTGGCGGAGCAGGGCAGGCCGACGCGGGCGTCGCCCAGGCCCAGGCCCACGTAGGTGTCGGCAGCTTGGGCCGCCGAGGCGGCCAGCGCTGCCCCGGCCAGCAGGCACAGCCGGGCCGTCGTCCGCCGGGCTGCAAGGGCCAGGCTGCGCCGGACGGCGTCGGGGGTCGATCGGGGGTTCATGGGGCGGGTTCTCCGGGTAGCAAGTCAAAGGGAGCCCGCACTCTGCGCGATCAGTCCGGATCGCGCTACTGGATCAGATTTGGTGCCGGATTTCAGTACCCTTTATGCTGCGACACGGTACGGACGAAGCGACGCACCGCCGCCGCCGGCCTCACCAGAACGGCCCGAGGAACACGTAGATGGCCTGCCCGCCGCCGTGCGTGGCGCCCACAGCGAGGTATACCGGGCCGAATCGGGTGTCCACCGAGACGAAGGCACTGCCGGCCTGTCGCAGGTCGGCCAGCCGGCGGTCCTGGCCCGGCGGGGAGACGCCGCCGACCTCCAGCGAGAACCCCGCGCGCACCGGCCCGCCCAGCCCGATGGGCATGTGCGCCACGGGCACGCCCATGACGACGCGGCCCAGGAAGCTCGTCTGCCCGCTGAGCGAGTCGATCGGCATGCCAGACAGGCGCAGGAAGCCCCCCAGCGAAAACGGGGCGGTGCCGCCGCGGCCGTAGGAGGCGTCGGTGTAGAGGTGGCCCCCCCAGCGGCCTAGGCGAAAGCCCGTCAGGCCTCGCGCCTCGACCTCCCAGTCCTGGGCCAGAACGCCCGTGCTGCGCGAGCGCCAGGTCGCGTGCAGGAGTTCGCCTTGCGTCGGGAAGGCCAGCGAGTCCAGCGTGTCGTGGCGCAGTTGCCCGTAGTACTGCCGAACCCCGACCGACATCCCGCGCTCCAGCGGCGTTCCGCTCAGGAAGGGCGTGATGGTCTGCCGCGACCCCTCCAGCCCGAGCTGCAGGTCGCCCATGCGGCCGAGCGACAGGCCCGCCCCGAGCCGCCACACGCGCGACCGGGTGCCGAGCCGGGTGACGCGCTGGCCGTCCTCGAAAATGTCGCGGGTGTCGGCCTCCAGGCGCCAGGAGGCCACCCCGAACAAGGGGCTGCCGGCTCCCAGCGGCTGCCACCACTCGCCGCTGGCGGTGGTGCGCGAGCCCAGCCGCAGCAGCACCCGCAACTCCCCCCCCCACGGGTTGAGCGCGTCGAAGGTGGTCATGGCGGTGGCCGAGAAGCGCGTGGCGTCCTCCCGGCTGCCCTGCTCGGTCTGCAGCTCCAGGCCCAGGCGCAGCGGGTTGCGCCGCCACGGTGCTTCCACCGGCACCAGGATGACCGCACGCCCGTCGGGCAGCGTGGCGGACTGCACCTCCACGCGCTCGAAGTCGCCGCTGGCGTAGAGCCGGTCGGCAGCGGCGCGCGCCTGCGCCCCGTCCACCGGCTGCCCGAGCCGCGCCCCGGCCGCGGCGGCCAGCAGCTCGGCGGAGAAGCGGCCCGTGGGGCGCACCAGCAGCCGGCCACCGAGCCCGTCGGCAGCGGGCGCCGCGCGCTGCCCCGTTCGCGCCTGCTCGAAGGCGGCCCAGACGGGGGCGTCCACGGCCAGCGGGGCCAGCCGCCCGGCCAGTGCACGCGCGGCGGCCTCGCCCGCGGCAATCGCACGCGGCGCGCCGCTGGACAGTGCGCTCGCGTCGAGCCCGCCGAGCTCGGGCTCGATGAGCACGTCGGCCGGGCCCAGCTCGCGCAGCGAACGCTGCGCGTTCTGCTCGGTGAGCACGTTGATCATCTGCTGCGCCACGCCGAGCGCGCTGCCGAGTTCGCGCACGTGGTCCACCGGCGTGCCCACGTTGACGACGATCAGCACCTGGGCCCCGAGCGCGCGCGCCAGGTCCACAGGCACGTTGCGGACCAGGCCGCCATCGACCAGCAGCCGACCCTGGCGCACCAGCGGCGGGAACAGCCCCGGCACCGAGAGCGAGGCACGCAGCGCCACGGCCAGCGGCTCGTCGGAGAGTTCCACCAGCTCGCCCGTGCGCAAGTCGGTGGCCACGGCACGAAAGCCCAGCGCCAGCCGCCCGGCCGGACGCTGCGCCAGGCCAGGCGGCAACAGCTCCTCCAGGGCTCGCTCCAGCGCGTGGCTGCCCGCCACGGCGGGCGGCCCGCTCAAGTTCACGCCCGGGCCCAGGCCGAGCTCGACTCGCGAGGGCACCTCCAGGTCGGCCTCGCGGCGCCGGAAGTTGCCTTCCCGGCGCGGGGGCCGGTCGGCCAGCACGGCTGACCAGTCCGTCTCCTGGGCGAAGCGCTCGAGCTCCGCGGCCGTGCGCCCGGCGGCATAGGCCCCCCCCACCAGCGAGCCCATGCTCGTGCCCACGACGATGTCCACCGGCACGCGCAGCTGCTCGAGCACCCGCAGCACGCCGATGTGGGCGTAGCCGCGCGCGCCCCCGCCGGAGAGCACGAGGCCCACGCGCGGACGCGCCGGGCTCCAGGAGGTACCGGCGGGCGCAACCGGTGCGGCCTGTGAACCCTGGGCGCCCTGCTCAGCCTGAGCAGGCTGAGCAGCCTGTGCAGCCTGCGCCAGCACGAGGCCCGCCACGACGAGCCCCAGGCCGGCCCGCAGGCCGCTGGCCAGCCAGGGGCGCCGCACCTCAGCGCCCACCGGCGACATCCACCACCGTCCCGGTGACATAGCTGGCCTGATCCGACAGCAGCCACACCACGGCCGCGGCCACCTCGTCGGCCGAGCCCGCGCGCCGCATCGGCACGAGCGGGGCCATCTGCGCGGCGCGGTCAGGCTGGCCACCGGAGGCATGGATCTCGGTGTCGATGATGCCCGGGCGCACCGCGTTGACGCGTACGCCCTCGGTGGCCACCTCGCGCGCCAGGCCCAGCGTGAAGGTGTCGATGGCGCCCTTGCTCGCGGCGTAGTCCACGTACTGGCCCGGGGCGCCGAGCTTGGCCGCAGCCGAGCTCAGGTTGACGATCGAGCCGCCCGCGCCGCCGTGGCGCGTGCTCATGCGCCGCAGCGCCTCGCGCGCGCAGACGAAGGAACCCGTGAGGTTGATGCGCCACATGCGCTCCAGCCGCGCCACGCTCATCTCGTCCACGCGCGTGGCCACGTCCACCACGCCGGCGTTGTTGACCAGGGCCGTGAGGCGCCCGAGGCCGGCGTCCACCGCCGCAAAGATCGCAAGCACCTCGGCCTCCACCCCCACGTCGCCCGGCACGACGAGGGCGCGCCGGCCCAGCGCGCGCACCTCGTCGGCCACCGATTCGGCAGCGGCCACGTCGCGCACGCAGTTCACCGCCACGTCGAAGCCGGCACGCGCGGCCTGGCGCGCCACGGCCGCGCCGATCCCGCGGCTGCCGCCGGTGACAAGGAGGATGGGGGTGGGGGTCGGGGTGTCGGAGGCGGGCATGGCGGCTAAGGGAGCTAAGGCAGCTCAGGGGGGCTGGCGCAGCCCGGATGGTAGGGTCTTGCGCGGGCCGCTACAGTCACGCTCCGCCGCAACAGCCCGCCCGGGCCTGGATGCAGGCACCCCATCGACCACCCGGAGACACTCCATGACGCTTTCCCGCCGACACCTGATCGCCGCCTCCGGCGCCGCGCTCGCGTGGCCGGGCCTGGCGCTGGCCCAGCTCGAAAAGCCCAAGCTCACCATCGCCGTGGGCGGCAAGAACCTGCTGTACTACCTGCCGCTGACCATTGCCGAGCAGAAGGGCTACTTCAAGGCCGAGGGGCTGGACGTGACCATCGTCGACTTCGCCGGCGGCGCGCGCGCGCTGCAGGCGGTGGTGGGCGGCAGCGCCGATGTGGTCTCGGGCGCCTTCGAGCACACGGTGAACATGCAGCACAAGGGCCAGCGCATGCGCGCCTTTGCGCTGCAGGGCCGCGCGCCGCAGATCGTGCTCGGGGTGAGCCCCAAGACGATGGCGGGCTACAAGACGCCGGCCGACCTCAAGGGCAAGAAAATCGGCGTCACGGCGCCGGGCTCCTCCACCAACGTGATGGTGAACTTCATCCTCGCCAAGTCGGGCCTCAAGCCCAGCGACGTGAGCATCATCGGCGTGGGCGCCGCGCAAGGCGCGGTGGCAGCGATGCGCACCGGCCAGATCGACGCCATCAGCAACCTCGACCCCGTCATCACGCTGCTGCAGCGCTCGGGTGACCTGCGCATCGTCTCGGACACGCGCGTGGTGGCCGAGGCCGACACGGTCTTCGGCGGGCCCATGCCCGCGGGCTGCTTCTACGCCCCGCAGGCCTTCATCGACAAGAACCCGGCCACCACGCAGGCGCTCACCAACGCCCTGGTGCGCGCCAACAAGTGGATCCAGGCCGCCGGCCCGAGCGACATCATCAACACCGTCCCCGAGGCCTTCCTGCTGGGCGACCGCGCGGTCTACATCGATGCCTTCCTGGCCGCCAAGGGCGCGCTCTCCCCCGACGGCATGATCCCCGAGAAGGGCGCCGACACGGCCTTCCGGGCACTGGCCAGCGTGGACCCCGAGATCGCCAAGGCCAAGCTCGATCTGGCGGCCGTCTACACGAACGATTTCGTGAAGAAGGCCAACGCCAAGTACCCCAAGGGCTGAGGCAGCGGGCACCCTCGGCCTTCGCAGCACCATGACGAGCCCCGCCGCGCTGCGCCTGCGCGACATCGCCTGCACCTTCATCAGCAAGGACGACCCCGGCCAGCGCTACACCGCGGTGGCCGGCGTCTCGCTGGACGTGGGCGCGGGCGAGTTCGTCTCGGTGGTGGGGCCCACGGGCTGCGGCAAGAGCACGCTGCTCAACGTGGGTGCGGGGCTGCTCGCGCCGAGCACCGGCAGCGTGGAGGTGTTCGGCCAGCCGCTCACGGGGTTGAACACGCGCGCGGGCTACATGTTCCAGACCGAAAGCCTCATGCCCTGGCGCACGGCCCTCGGGAACGTGATGGCCGGCCTCGAGTTCCACGGGGTCCCTCTTGCCGAAGCGCGCGAGCAAGCCCTCGCGTGGCTCAAGCGCGTGGGGCTCGGGGGCTTTGGTGACCGCTACCCGCACCAACTGTCGGGCGGCATGCGCAAGCGCACGAGCCTGGCGCAGACGCTGGCCCTGGACCCCGACATCATCCTCATGGACGAGCCCTTCTCGGCCCTGGACATCCAGACGCGCCAGCTGATGGAAAACGAGGTGCTCGAGCTCTGGGCACAGAAGAAGAAGGCCGTGCTCTTCATCACGCACGACCTGGACGAGGCCATTGCCATGAGCGACCGCGTGGTGGTGCTGTCGGCCGGGCCGGCCAGCCACCCCATCGGCGAATTCGCCATCGACCTGCCGCGCCCGCGCGACGTGGCCGAGGTGCGCACAGCGCCGCGCTTCATCGAGCTGCACCAGGCCATCTGGGACGTGCTGCGCGAGGAAGTGCTCAAGGGCTACGCGCAGCAGCTCAAGGCCGCCTGAGGCCTGCGGGCCCGGCACGCACAGGCACACGCACAGGCACACGAGGAACGCACGACCCATGTGGCGACTGATCCGGCCCCGCCCCGGCAACCTGCGCATCTGGCAGGTGGGGCTACTCGTGGCGATCTTCGCCTTCTGGCACGTGATGACCACACCCGGTCTCGTGCCGCCCTTCATGTTCGAGAACGACCGCCAGGCCGCCTTCTTCTTCGGCGAGCCCGTGAAGATCGCCTCACGCATCTGGAACTGGTTCTTCGTCGAGGCCGACATCTACCGGCATCTTGCGGTGACGCTGGCCGAGACGCTGCTGGCCTTCGGCGTGGGCTCGGTGCTGGGCCTGGCCGCAGGCCTGTGGCTGGCGCTGCAGCCCATGGCCAGCGCCATCCTGGAGCCCTACATCAAGGCGCTCAACTCGATGCCGCGCATCATCCTGGCGCCCATCTTCGCGGTGTGGTTCGGCCTGGGGATCGCCTCGAAGGTGGCCCTCGGGGTCACGCTCGTCTTTTTCATCGTCTTCTTCAACGTCTACCAGGGCGTGAAGGAAGTGAGCCCGGTGGTGCTGGCCAACGCGCGCATGCTCGGGGCCGACCGGCGCGCGCTGCTGCGCCACGTGTACCTGCCGAGTGCCACGAGCTGGGTCTTCTCGAGCCTGCACACGAGCGTGGGCTTGGCTTTCGTGGGCGCGGTGGTGGGCGAGTACCTCGGCTCGAGCCAGGGCGTGGGCTACCTCATCTTGCAGGCCGAGGGCACCTTCGACATCAACACCGTCATGGCCGGCATCCTCGTGCTCACGGCCTTTGCGCTGGTGCTCGATGCGCTGGTGGGGCGCATCGAGAGGCGGCTCATGAAGTGGCAGCCGCGCTCGGGGGAGACGGAGAAGCTCTAGGCGCCGTCCGGCCACTGGCGCCGGTGCGAGTGGCCGTGCGCGGGTGCAGCCGGTGGAGCCTCGGACGGCTTACCTGCGGCACGCCGTCGCGACGCGCCTCTGGCGCTGCAATCCTGGCAGCGCCCGTACAGCGTCAGATCGTGGTCTTCCACCGTGAAACCCTGTGGCGCCAGACGCGAGAGGTCGCCCGGGCAGGCGTGCACGTCGAAGACGCGCTGGCATTTCCGGCACTGGAAGTGGTGGTGATGAGCATGACCCGAGGCCTCGAAACGCGGGTTCTCGTCAGGCAGGTGCACGGCGCGTAGCGCGCCCTCGTCCAACAGCGCCTTGAGGTTGCGGTAGACGGTGGCAATCCCCAAGCCTGGCACCTGCTGCTGCGCCGCCTGCAGCACCTCCTGCGGCAGCAGCGGCCGCGCCGCCGCCACGATGGCCTCGCGAATGGCGGCGCGCTGGCGGGTGTTTCTCTCCATGGGTGAAGCGTAGCCGCAAAGTGCGCGAGGCCGCAGCCGGTCACTTTATGATATCGAGTAATTATTACAATCTTGGCCGGCACCATTGCCACCCCCCTCTACCGCGAGGCTTTCCTGACATGAACCGTTTCCCTTCGCACATCGCACTGCTGCTGGCCGGCTGCACGGCGGCGGCTCCCGCCGCCCACGCCCAGTCCGCCCTCGCTGCACCCTCTATCCCCGCGGCCCGCAGCTCGACGGCCCCTGCAGCCGAGCACTGGGAGTTCGGCGCCGTGCTTGACCTGGGCTACACCTCGCGTGCGCTGGCCCTGGGCAGCCGCGACAAGGGCCTGCAGCTGGGTCACAGCGACCTCAACGCCGGCGGCCCGCTCGGGCGACACCTGCGCGCGCAGCTCTCGGCCGCCTTGGCCACCCACGACGGCGAACTCGAGCGCGGCCTGGAGGAGGCCTGGATCGAGACGCGCACGCTGCCCGCCGGGCTGCAGCTGCGTGCCGGACGCTTCGCCTCGCAGGTGGGCTACCTGAACGCGCAGCACCTGCACGCCGACGACTTCACCGAGCGCCCGCTGCTGTACCGCGCGCTGCTGGGGAGCCACTGGACCGACGACGGCGTGCGCCTGAACTGGACCGCCCCCACCCCCTTCTTCCTGATGGTGGGGGCCGAAGCCCTGCGCGGCCGGCGGCTCGTGCACGAGGCCGTGGGCAGCTCCGGCCGCGTCGGAGCGACCACGCTCGTGGCCAAGCTCGGGGCGGACGCGGGGCGGTCGCACAGCTGGCAGCTCGGGCTTTCGCACCTCAACAACCGGCGCGAGGCCGTGGTCGAGGAGGAACACGCCAAAGAGGAAGATCACGCCCACCACGAGCACGAAGCGCACGGCGCACGCTTCAGCGGCCGGCGCACGCTGATGGTGGACGCGACCTGGAAGTGGGCGCCCGGGGGCAACAACCGCGCGCAGCAGCTGCGCGTGAGCGTGGAGGCCGCGCGCGTGACGGGCCTGAACCGCCACGCCACCTCCAGCGACCGGCACCTGGCCAAGGCGCTGTCGGTGGTGTGGCGCCTCCACCCGAGCTGGGAGGTGGGCGCGCGCCTGGACGAGCTGCGCGTGCGCATCCCCCACGAAGACCACTTCGACGACGGAAAGCTGCGCGAGACGGCCCTGATGCTCGCGTGGAAGCCCAGCCACATGCAGTCGGTGCGGCTGCAGTGGAGCGCGCAGCGCAGCGCCATGGGCTTCGAGGACACCTCGCGGCGCACGCTGCAGCTGCAGTACGTGGTGGCCTTCGGGGCACACGGTGCGCACACGTATTGAGCCCCTGCGGCGGGCGGCCCTGGCCCTGACCCTGCTGCTCGCCGCAACGGGCGCACCCGCCACGCCCACCCTCACCGTCTTCGCCTGCGAGCCCGAATGGGCCGCGCTCACCCGCGTCCTGATGCCGCAGGCGCGGCTGCACGTGGCCACGCACGCCGGGCAGGACCCGCACCACATCGAGGCGCGCCCCGCGCTCATCGCGCAACTGCGCAGCGCCGACCTGGCCGTGTGCACGGGTGCAGCCCTCGAGTCAGGCTGGCTGCCGGTGCTGCAGCAGCGGGCGGGCAACGCGCGTGTGCGCGACGTCTTCTACGCCGCCGACCACGTGGAGCTGATCGACCCGCAGCCTGGCGTCATCGGCACACCGTGGGCTGGCGACGTGCATGCCCAAGGCAACCCCCACCTGCACACCGACCCGCACAAGCTGCTCGAAGTGGCGCAGGCGCTGGCGCAGCGGCTGCAGCAGGAGCGCCCGGTGCAACGCGAGGCCATTGCCGAGCGGCTGCGCGGCTTCGAGACGCAGTGGCGCGCGCGCATCGCGTACTGGGAACGCCAGGCCGCGCCGCTGCGTGGCCGCTCGGTGGCGGCGCAGCACACCACCTTCGGCTACCTGTGGCGCTGGCTCGGCCTGCGCCAGACGGCCGACCTCGAGCCGCGTCCGGGCATGGCGCCCACCCCCGGACACCTGCAGCGCCTGCTGGAGGGCCTGCGGCGCGAGCCGCCCCTGGCGGTGGTGGTGGCGGGCTTTCACGACCCGCGCGCGGCGCGCTGGCTGGCCGGGCAGCTCGGCTCCTCCACGACATTGCTCACGCTGCCGGCCACGGTGGCCGAGGACGCCGACGGCGCTGCCCTCGTGCGCTGGATGGACGAAGTCGTGGCCGCGCTGCTGCGCGCGGCGCCTCGGTGAGCTGGCGCCGCAGCGGCACACCGGAAGGTTGAGCGCATGACGGCCGAGGCATGGTTCCTCGTGCCCGCCGCGGCGGTGGCGCTGGGCGTGCTCGCGCTGGCCCCGCTGGGCGCGCATGTGCTGGCCCGCGGCGTGGTCTTCATCGACCTGTTGGTGGCGCAGGCTGCCGCCGCGGCGGCGCTGTGGGCCGGAGCCTGGATCGATCAC
>JBJTVI010000309.1:0-2551 GCA_046081145.1 Rubrivivax sp. | reverse complement strand
CAGTTCGAGCTGCCGCTGCGCGGCGTGTTCGATGTGGATGCGCGCGGCGCCGCACGCGGGCTCACGCTCGAGCCGCGCCTGGAGGCGCGGCACGCCGACCTCGCCGGCTGGAAGGTCACGGCCTCGGCGGCGGCGCTGCTGGGCGACGCGCGCATCAACGACACCGTCTACGGCGTGGCGCGCAGCTACGCCACCCCGGCGCGTCCGGCCTGGGAAGGGCGCGCCGGGCTGGTCGCCTGGCGCTTCACGGCCAGCGCCTCGCGCCCCCTCGCGCCGAACTGGCAGCTCTTTGCCTTCGCGCGGGTCGACGACGTGTCGGGCGCGGCCAACGGAGGCAGCGCGCTCGTCGAGCGCCGCACCGGCCTGACCGCCGGCGCGGGCCTGCGCTGGACGTTCCTGCAATCGCGGCAGAGCTCCAGCCCCTGAGCCGCTGAGCCCCGGGCCCATACGAGGCCATACGAGGCCATACGAGGCTGTACGGGCCCATACGGGCCCATACGGGCAAACGACCCTGGCGGCCCGGCCGCACCGCCCTTAGCATCGCCGCGCACGTCAGCTCGGGGGTGCCCGCATGCAAGCCTGGTCAGACCGCCTGGAAACCGTCCTGCCGCTGCGCCACGCAGCCTGGGCACTGAGCGTGGCCGGCGCCATCGCGGCGGCGGCCTGGTGGCTCGCCGGTGGCGGCGCCCCGGCCCTGGGCGCGACGCTGGTGCTGGCGGCACTGGCGGCGCTGGGCTGGCGCGACGTGACCCAGACGCGCCACGCGATCCTGCGCAACTACCCGATGATCGGGCACCTGCGCTTCCTGTTGGAGTTCGTCCGCCCCGAGATCCGCCAGTACTTCGTGGAGAGCGACCACGAGCAGGCGCCGTTTTCGCGCCAGCAGCGCTCGCTCGTCTACCAGCGCGCCAAGGGCGAGCCCGACAAGCGGCCCTTTGGCACGCAGCTCGACGTGCACGCCCCGGGCTACGAGTGGCTCAACCACTCGATGGCCCCGACGAAGCTCGACAGCCACGACTTCCGCGTGACCGTGGGCCAGGGGCTGGCCCAGCCCTACAGCGCGAGCGTCTTCAATATCTCGGCCATGAGCTTTGGCGCCCTCAGCGCGCAGGCCATCCTGGCGCTCAATGCCGGTGCCCGGCGCGGTGGCTTCGCGCACGACACCGGTGAAGGCTCGATCAGCGTGCACCACCGGGTGCACGGAGGGGACCTCGTGTGGCAGTTGGCCTCCGGCTACTTCGGCTGCCGCGACGAGGCCGGGGGCTTCTGCCCCGAGCGCTTCGCAGCCCAGGCGCGCGAGCCGCAGGTGCGCATGATCGAGGTCAAGCTCAGCCAGGGCGCCAAGCCCGGGCACGGCGGCGTGCTACCGGGCTCCAAGGTGACGCCCGAGATCGCCGCGGCACGCGGGGTGCCCGCCGGGGTGGACTGCATCAGCCCGGCGCGCCACAGCGCCTTTTCCACGCCGCTGGAGCTGCTGGCCTTCGTCGAGCGGCTGCGCGGGCTCAGCGGCGGCAAGCCCACCGGTCTCAAGCTGTGCGTGGGCCATCCCTGGGAGTGGTTCGCGATCGCCCGGGCCATGCTCGAGACGGGAGTGGTTCCCGATTTCATCGTCGTCGACGGTGCCGAGGGCGGAACGGGAGCGGCGCCGCTGGAGTTCACCGACCACGTCGGTGCGCCGCTGCAGGAGGGGCTGCTGCTCGTGCACAACACGCTCACGGGCCTGGGCCTGCGCGAGCGGGTGCGCATCGGGTCTGCGGGCAAGATCGTGAGCGCCTTCGACATCGCGCGGGCCATGGCGCTCGGGGCGGACTGGTGCAATGCGGCGCGCGGCTTCATGTTTTCCATCGGCTGCATTCAATCGCTCTCCTGCCATACGGATCTCTGCCCAACCGGTGTGGCGACGCAAGACCCTACACGCCAACGCGCGCTGCGCGTGCCAGACAAGGCGCCGCGCGTGCATCAATTCCATGCCGCCACCTTGGAAGCCTTGAATGAATTGGTGGCCGCCGCCGGGCTTTCCCATCCATCCGAATTGCGCGCGGAACATTTCAGCCGACGCATCGCGCCGAGCCTGGTGAAAAGCTTTGCCGAGCTTTACCCGGCGCTGCCACCCGGCGCCTTGCTGGCCGGCACGGATGATCCGCGCTTCGCCGAAGCCTGGGCGCTGGCCGATGCACATAGCTTCGCCCCGCGCCGCACGTGATCGCCCTTTGGCAACTGCTGCGCTTCTGGGCGCGTTTGGTGGTGCGCGATGGGCTGGCGCTGTACATCGCCGCGCGCGACCCGCGCACACCATGGTTCGCCAAGCTGCTCTCGCTGCTGGTCGCTGCCTATGCGCTTTCCCCGATTGACCTGATCCCGGATGCCATTCCGGTGCTTGGGTTTCTGGATGAACTCATCCTGCTGCCCATCGCCATTGCGCTGATTGCGCGGCTGATCCCAAGCGAGATCATGGCGGAAAGCCGCGCCGCAGCGCAGACCATGGTGGAAAAGCCACGCAGTAAGGCGGGGGCCGCCAGCATCATCACGATTTGGGCCTTGGCGGCTGGGG
>JBJTVI010000308.1:0-2411 GCA_046081145.1 Rubrivivax sp. | reverse complement strand
GCACCCGCGGCGGCTGCGGCCGCGGATGAGCAGCCCGTACCACGCGGCCTGCGCCACAGCCAGGGCCACCCCCGCGAGGAACCATCCCCCCAGGCCCAGCCAGCGCCCGAGCGCGGCCCAGCTGGCCAGGTGCAGCGCGTGAAAGGCCATCACCGCGGCCACGTCGAAGTGCCCGAGGGTGATGGCGGAGGTCTTCATGCCGATCTTCAGGTCGTCGTCGCGGTCGACCATGGCGTAGACGGTGTCGTAGGCGAGCACCCACAGCAGGTTGGAGCCGAGCAGCCACCAGGCCGCTGGCGGCACGGCGGCGCCAATGGCCGCCAGGCTCCACTCCCGGCCGCCCAGGGCGGCGGCGAAGGCCATGGGGATGCCGAAGCTGAAGGCCACGCCGAGCACGGCCTGGGGCATCGAGACGAGGCGCTTGGCGTAGGGGTAGGCAAGGGTGACGGCCAGTGCCGCGAAGGACAGGACGATGGTGGGCGGGTTGGTGGTGAGCACGAGGCCGAAGGCCACGAGGGCGAGGGCCGCGCCCAGGGCCAGGGCCTCGCGCACGCTGAGGGCGCCGGTGGTGACGGGGCGGGAGGCGGTGCGCTTGACGTGGCGGTCGAAGTCGCGGTCGGCCACGTCGTTGACGCAGCAGCCGGCGCTGCGCATGAGCACGGTGCCGAGCACGAACACGGCGCTGAGGTGCCAGCCGGGGAAGCCGTCGGCGGCGATCCACAGGGCCGAGAGGGTGGGCCACAGCAGCAGCAGCCAGCCGGCGGGGCGGTCCCAGCGGATGAGATCGAGGTAGGGAGACAGGCGCGAGCGGGGGGCCACGCGCGCATTATCGGGAGAGGTGGTGGGGTGGCTGGGTGCTCGTGCCGTGCGTGCTGCTGGCTACTGGCTACTGGCTACTGGCCAGGACCGGGGTGCGGCGGCTGGCCCTGGAGGGTGTACGGGTGGAGCCGCTCGGTACACGCTTCGCGCCGGTGGGGGCCTGGGCACGGGGCCGGGCGGGCGGTCGGCCCGTGGGGCCGACTGCGCTGCGATGCTCGCGCCGGGGTCGCGCCGCCGAACTCGCTTCGCTCACCTGCGGTTCGCTGCCCTCAGACAAGCGGCGGCGAGTTTGAGGACGATGCGCGCTGCGCGCGCCGACACCGACGCTGCGCTTCTCGCCGCCCTTGACGGCCCCGCGCCCAGGCCCCCGCCGGCGCGAGGGGGTGGGTGGGCGAGGCGGGCGCTTGCGTTCCCGATCTGGTCGGTCTCGGCGGCGAGACGGACTCGGGCGCTACACCATGAGCGCACGAACGTGATCGGCGTTCACGATCTCGTCGCGCCGTCGGCGGGCGAGGGCCTGGGCGGCGATCAGGGCATCTTCGGCGAGGTTGAGGGTGGTGCGCATGGGCACGTCATGACATCAACTTGATGCGTTGACATCATGTTTCGGCCTGCCTCGCGGCTTGGGCGCAGTCGCGGGGAGTGGCCTGCCGCGCCTCAGGGCGACTGTGCCGCTGTCGTCCAGCGTACAGCCCAGTAGTGCTCCCAGGCCAGGTAGTCCACCGCGCTGGCGAGCGGGCCGAGTGCCTCACGCAACTGCGCCTCGTCCGGATAGTTCTTCAGCACCCGGTGGCGGCTGCCATCGGCCAGGACGCGCCATTGCCACGTGTCGCCGTTGGCGTCGGGTTCGCTCAGCGGGGTGCTGTGGCCGCTCACGTAGAGGTTGTCCAGGAACACCACGGGCGAGCCGGGTTCGAGCACGGCTTGCAGCCCGCGCAGGAATTCGCGCATCCGCGCCCGGGGCACGTGCGAGATCCAGAAGCCCGCGAAGGCGGCGTTGCACGGGGGCGCCGTGCGGGGCAGCGCATAGGCATCGCCCACCTCGAAGTGCACCGTGCAGCCGGCCGACACCGGGCGGCGGCGAGCGATCTGGAGGGTGGGCTCCGCCGCATCGATTCCCCGCACCGATTCCGCCTGGGCGGCCAGCAGAGGTGTCCAGTAGCCCGTGCCGCAGGCCACATCGAGCACCCGCCGGCCCCGGAACTGCGTCCCGAGCCACGCCCGGATGCTGCGCAGGTCGGCCTGACGCTCGGGCCGCTCGTAGATGCGGTCGTACTCGGGGGCGCGGCGGGCGTAGTAGTCGTTCACGGGGTGCAATTTGCCAGAGCCCGGAGTCCAGCTTTGCCGACCCCACCCTCAGCGCCGCATCAGCAACAGCGCCCCGCAGATGATCAGCCCCGCCGAGGCGAACTGGTGCCACCCCGGCTGCTCGCCGAACACCCACCAGCCCAGCAGCGCCGCCCACAGCAGACCCGTGTACTCCAGCGGCGCCGCCCGGCTCGCCTCCACGCGCGCGAAGGCCCAGGTGAGCGCCACGAGCCCGCCCGTGGCCAGCAGCCCGACGGCCACCACCGGCAGGAGGTCGGACACGT
>JBJTVI010000307.1:0-5603 GCA_046081145.1 Rubrivivax sp. | reverse complement strand
CCTTGAGCTCGGGCGTGATGAAGCGCTCGGCGCCCTTCAGCGTCTGGCGACGGCGGTACTCCACGGGCACCTTGTCGAGGTGCGAGCCGGTGACCTCGATGTAGTAGCCGTGCACCTTGTTGAACTGCACGCGCAGGTTGGGGATGCCGGTGCGCGCCCGCTCGCGGGCCTCGAGCTCCAGCAGGAAGGCGTCGCCGTGCTGCGCGATGGCGCGCAGCTCGTCGAGTTCGGCGTCGAAGCCCGGCGCGATGACGCCGCCTTCGCGCAGCAGCGCCGCGGGCTCCTCGGCGATGGCGGCCAGCGGCGCGGCCAGCTCGGGCTCGGGCGCCAGGGCGGCGCGCAGCCGCGCCAGCAGCGCGCCGTCGGCCGGCGTGCCCGCGGCGATGGCGGGCAGCAGGGTCAGCGTCTGGCGCAGGCCGGCCAGCTCGCGCGGGCGCGCCTGGCGCAGCGCGATGCGCGCGGTGATGCGCTCCACGTCGCTCACGTGGCGCAACCCCTCGCGCAGCAGCTCGAAGCCGGCATCGGCCAGCCGCGCCAGGGCGTCGTGCCGGGCCGAGGCCGGCGCGCGTTCGCGCGGCGGGTGCGTGAGCCAGTGGCGCAGCAGCCGGCTGCCCATGCCGGTGCGGCAGGTGTCCAGCAGCGACAGCAGCGTGGGCGCCTCCTCCCCGCGCAGGGTGCGCACGAGCTCGAGGTTGCGCACGGTGGCCGGCGGCAGCTCGAGCAGCTCGCTCGCGCGCGCCACCGGCAGCCGCTGCACGTGCGCCAGCGCGCGGCCCTGCGTGTGCTCGGCATAGGCCAGGAGTGCCGAGGCGGCGGCGTGCGCCTGCGTGAGCGTCTCGGCCTGGAACGAGGCCAGCGAGGCGACCTGCAGCTGCGCGCACAGCTTGCGTACGCCCAGCGCCGCTTCGAACTGCCACTCGGGCCGCGGCGTCAACGCCGCACGCGCCGCGGCAAGGGCGGCTGAGGGGGCCTGGCCAGGCGCATGTAGCACCTCGGCGGGCTCCAGGCGCGCCAGCCACGCCGGCAGCTCCGGCTCGGCGCACTGCGTGAGGCCGAGCTCGCCGCTGGCCACGCTCAGCCAGGCGAGCCCCCAGGTCGCGGGGCCCTCGCGCCGGGCAGCGGCGCCGCGGTGCAGCGCCAGCACCCGCGTGTCGGCCCGCTCGGAGAGCAGTTCGGTGTCGGTGACGGTGCCGGGCGTCACCACCCGCACCACCTTGCGCTCCACCGGCCCCTTGGAGGTGGCCACATCGCCCACCTGCTCGGCCACCGCCACCGATTCACCGAGCTTGAGCAGCCGTGCCAGGTAGCTCTCCACCGCGTGCACCGGCACGCCGGCCATCACCACGGGCTCGCCGGCGGACTGCCCGCGTGTGGTCAGCGTGATGTCCAGCAGCCGATGCGCCTTGCGCGCATCCTCGTAGAAGAGCTCGTAGAAGTCTCCCATCCGGTAGAAGACGAGGGTGTCAGGGTGATCGGCCTTGATGCGTAGGAACTGTGCCATCATGGGCGTGTGGGCGGAGAGGTCCGCCGCGGCAGCGGGGGAAGGTGGCGGGGGGGCAGACATGGAGGCGGCGATGTTAGGCGAGGCGGCGCCCGCTAGCATGCGCGGCAACGCACGCCCCAAGGACGGTTCACATGGACGAGAGTGACTTCCACGCCCTTCGACACCAGGTCGAAAGCGGACGCCTCACGCGCCGCGCGGCCACGCAACGGCTGCTCGCAGCCGGCCTGACGCTGCCGATGTCCTATGCGCTGCTTGCCGGGGCCGGCGTGCCTGCTTCCGCCCGGGCCCAAGGCGGTGCGAGCCCGGCCTATGCGCCCACGCGGAGAGGCGGAGGCGGTGCGCTGCGCTGCCTGTTCTGGCAGGCCCCCACGAGCCTCAATCCGCACTTTGCCACCGGCACCAAGGATGCCGACGCGGCGCGCGTTTTCTACGAGCCGCTGGCGCGCTGGGACCGCGAGGGCGAGCTGCAGCCGGTGCTGGCCTCCGAGATCCCGAGCCGCGCCAACGGCGGCGTGGCGGCCGACGGGCGCAGCGTCACCTGGAAGCTCAAGCGCGGCGTCACCTGGCACGACGGCCAGCCCTTCACCGCCGACGACCTGCTCTTCAACGCCGACTACGCCCGCGACCCGGCCACGGCCGCCACCACATCGGGCCTGTTCGACGACATGCAGTTTCAGAAGGTCGACGCGCACACCGTGCGGGTGCTGTTCGACAAGCCCACGCCTTTCTGGGCAAGCGGCCACTGCACGATCTCGCTCATCCCGCGGCACATCTTCCAGCCCCACAGGGGAGCCGCCTCCCGTGACGCGGCAGCCAACAACCGGCCCGTTGGAACAGGGCCCTACCGGTTCGTCGAGTTCAGGCCGGGCGACCTGCTGCGCGCGGCGCTGAACCCGACCTACCACGGTGCGAACCGCCCGCACTTCGACACCTTCGAGATCAAGGGCGGGGGCGACGCCACCTCGGCGGCGCGCGCGGTGCTGCAGACCGGGGAGTACGACTACGCCTGGAACCTGCTGGTCGAAGACGAAGTGCTCAAGCGCGTGGAGGCCGGTGGCCGCGGCCGGGCGGACATGGCCGCCGGCGGGACGATGGAGTTCCTGCTGCTCAACCCCACCGACCCGAACGTCGAGGTGGAGGGGGAGCGCTCGCACCCGAGCACCAAGCACCCGTTCTTCTCGGACAAGGCCGTGCGCGACGCGGTCAACCTGCTCATCGACCGCCAGGGCATCCAGCAGTTCATCTACGGCCGCACGGCGGTGGCCACGCCCAACATCGTCCACAACCCGGCGCGGTTCCGCAGCCCCAACATCCAGCGCGAGTTCAACGTCGACAAGGCCATCGCGGCGCTCGAGGCTGCAGGCTGGAAGCGTGGTGCCGACGGCATCCGCGCCAAGGACGGCCGCAAGCTCAAGCTCGTCTTCCAGACCACCGTCAACGCCTCGCGCCAGAAGACACAGCAGGCGATCAAGGCCGCCTTCATCCGCGCGGGCATCGATGTGGAGCTCAAGGCGGTGAGCTCGGCGGTGTTCTTCAGCGCCGATGTCGCAAACCCCGACACCAACGGACAGTTCCGCGCCGACATGCAGATGTACGCCAGCGGCATGGGCCAGCCCGACCCCGGCCGCTTCATGGACCGCTACGTGTCGTGGGAGGTGGCCGGCAAGGCCAACAAGTACCAGGGACGCAACGTGCTGCGCTGGAGGAACGAGGCGTACGACCGCCTGTATCGGGCCGCGGAGGTCGAACTCGACCCGGCCCGCCGCGCCGCCCTCTTCGTGCGCATGAACGACCTGGTCGTGGGTGACGGCTACCTGGTGCCGCTGCTCTTTCGGATGAACGTCAACGGACTGGCCAACAAGCTGGTGGCACCGCTGTCGGGCTGGGACCTGGACATGTCGACCCTGGCGGAGTGGTACCGCACGGCCTGAGCCCGAGCCCGCTTCAGGAGAAGCCCGCCACGGGATGCGGCACGTACGGGGCCTCGAGCTCGGTCAGGTCGTCCTGCGACAGCGTCAGCGACACCGCTGCAGCGGCCTCCTGGAGCTGCTCGAGTTGGGTCACGCCCACGATCGGCGCGCTCACCCCGGGCTGGCGCAGCACCCAGGCCAGCACCACGCGCGCCATGGGCACGCCCAGCCGCTGCGCCACGCGTTGCACTGCCTCCACCACGCGCCGGTCGGCCGCTTCGGTGGCGGCATAGAGCGTGCTGCCGTAGGCGTCGGTCTCCAGGCGGGCGGTGCGCGTGTCCCAGGGGCGTGCCAGACGGCCGCGGGCCAGCGGGCTCCAGGGGATCACGCCCACCCCCTGGTCGCGGCACAGTGGAAGCATCTCACGCTCCTCTTCCCGGTACAGCAGGTTGAGGTGGTTCTGCATCGAGACGAAGGGGGTCCAGCCGTGGCGCCGGGCCACCTCCTGCGCCTTCGCGAACTGCCAGGCGTGCATCGACGACGCGCCCAGGTAGCGCGCCTTGCCCGCACGCACCACCTCGTGCAGGGCCTCCATCGTCTCCTCGATGGGCGTGTGGGGGTCCCAGCGGTGGATCTGGTAGAGGTCCACGTGGTCAGTGCCCAGGCGCCTCAGGCTGGCGTCGATCTCTGCCAGGATGGCCTTGCGCGAGAGTCCGGCGCCGTTGGGACCTTCCCGCATGCGGCCGTGCACCTTGGTGGCGATCACGACCTCGTCGCGGCGTACGAAGTCCAGCAGCGCGCGGCCCACGATCTCCTCGCTCGTGCCGTCAGAGTAGACGTTGGCGGTGTCGAAGAAGAAGAGCCCCAGGTCGAGCGCACGCCGGATGAAGGGGCGGCTGGCCTGCTCCGGCAGCGTCCAGGGATGGGCGCCACGCTGCGGCGCGCCAAAGCTCATGCAGCCCAGGCACAGGCGCGAGACCTGCAGGCCCGTGCGGCCGAGGCGAGTGGTGGGCAGGCGGGTCGACATGCGCTCAGCCCCACACTTCCTGTGCCACCTCCACCACCAACTGCAGCTTGCGGCGCTGGTCTTCCACGGCGATGTTGTTGCCGTGCACGGTGCTGCTGAAGCCGCACTGCGGGCTCAGGGCCAGCTGCTCCAGCGGCGCGTACTGGGCGGCCTCCTGGATGCGGCGCTTGAGCGTGTCCTTCGTCTCGAGCTGGCCGAACTTGGTGGTGACCAGCCCGAGCACGACGATGCGCCCGGGCTTCAGGTACCGCAACGGCCGGAAGTCGCCCGAGCGGTCGTCGTCGTACTCCATGAAGATGGCGTCGAGGTTCATCTCCGACAGCAGCGCCTCGGCCACCGGCTCGTAGTTGCCGGCCGCGGCGTGCGTGCTCTTGAAGTTGCCGCGGCACAGGTGCATGGCCAGCGTCATCCCTGCGGGCTTCTTGGCCACGACCTTGTTGATGAAGGCCGCGTAGCGGTGCGGCAGCTCGTTGGGGTCGTCGCCGCGCTGCCGTGCGGCCTCGCGCATGCGCTCGTCGCACAGGTAGGCCATGTTGGTGTCGTCCATCTGCACGTAGCGGCAGCCGGCGTCGAACAGGCTCTGCAGTTCGTCGGCGTAGGCCTGCGCCACTTCGTCGTAGAACACCGGGTCCAGCTCGGGGTAGGCCGTGCGGCTGATGCCGGCGCGGCCGCCGCGGAAGTGCAGCATGGTCGGGCTCGGGATCGTCACCTTGGGCGTGGCGCCCGGCGCGTGCAGCGCGATCTGGCTCTTCAGGTATTCGAAGTCTGCACGCTGGATGTCCTTCACGTGGCGGACGGTGTCGACCACCTTGATCACCGGCGGCGCCAGCTCCTCGGTGCCGTCGGCGCGCCGCACGGTGACGGGGATGTCGGTGTGCACGCCGCCCAGCTGCTCGAGGAAGTCGATGTGGAAGTAGGTGCGGCGGAACTCGCCGTCGGTGATGGCCTGCAGGCCGGCATCGGCCTGGAAGCGCACGATCTCGTCGATGGCGCGGTCTTCCACCTCGCGCAACTGCTCGGGCGTGATCTCGCCCTTGGCCTTCTTCTCGCGCGCTTCCAGCAGGTAGGCCGGGCGCAGGAAGCTGCCGACATGGTCAGCGCGGAACGGGGGGTGGGTGCGGGTGGTCATGGGTTCGTACTCCAGCAGGGCGTGACGGTGAAG
>JBJTVI010000306.1:0-2089 GCA_046081145.1 Rubrivivax sp. | reverse complement strand
CCTTCGAGAAGCGGCATCGTGAGGATGCACTGGGGCTCCTGCCCCCACTCCTGCTGCAGGTGACGACCCACCAGCAGGTTGAACTTCTGGTCGGTGCCGCCGAGTTCGAGATCCGAGCGCAGCGCCACCGAGTCGTAGCCCTGCATGAGCGGGTAGAGGAATTCATGCACCGAAATCGGCACACCGCCCGCATAGCGCCGCGCGAAATCGTCGCGCTCCATCATCCGCGCCACGGTGTAGCGCGAGGCCAGGGAGATCATGCCGCGCGCGCCCAGCGGGTCGCTCCACTCGCTGTTCCAGCGTACCTCCGCCCGGTCGAGGTCGACCACCAGCCCCACTTGCTCGAAGTAGGTGCGGGCGTTGGCCTCGATCTGTTCGCGCGTCAGCGGCGGGCGGGTGCTGTTGCGGCCGGAAGGGTCGCCGATCATGGTCGTGAAATCCCCGATCAGGGGGATCACCACATGGCCGAGCTCCTGGAGCTGACGCATCTTGTTGAGCACCACCGTGTGGCCCAGGTGCAGGTCCGGGGCGGTGGGGTCCATGCCGAACTTGATGCGCAGCGGCTGGCCGGTGGCCCGGGACCGGCCGAGCTTGCGCACCCAGTCTGCCTCGGGCAACAGTTCCTCACAGCCCCTGCGCGTCACGGCCAGGGCCTCGCGCACGGCATCGTCGACCAGGGGCGTGCCATCCGGCACGGTCGAAGGGCTTTCGGACATCGGGAAATCTCGTTTCAGGCGGGCTGGGCCGTTATACTCGCGCTCCCGCGGCAAGCTCTCCACGGTGGGTGGCTGGCTGGGCGGGAGGTGCCTCGGCTGGGGGATTCTACGGGTGCGCTGGCGCGCGCCCTGCCCTCCGGCGCCGGGATGCGTGCCCTCTCGGTGCGCGTCTTCACAGGCGCCCTCAACGTCTTTCGGTGGTCGGGTTGCGAGCATTCCTCGATTGGTGGCGGGTCGACGAGCAGGTCTGGCAGGTACGCGCCGGGCACTTGCATGCCTGGCTGACGCGCCACTCGCGGGCGATCACGCTCAGCGTGGCCGGTGGCCTGGCCGCTGGCGGCACCGTGGTGTTCGCGGTAGCCCCGCTGGCGCCGGATGCAGCCAACCTGCCGGTTCGCGTGGTCGAACAGGCGATCCCGCTGGCCGATCTCTCGGGCCAACTCGAGGCGCTCGCCGCCCACGAGACCGAACTCACCCGCACCGAGGTCACGCGCCCGACCGACACCCCCGAAGGTGCGCTTCGGCGCCTGGGCGTGGCCGATTCACAGGCCGCACAGATCCTGCGGGCCGAGCCGAGCCTGCGCCGTGCGCTGGATCCGCGCACCCGATCGCTCGTCACGGTGCGCGTCGGCCCGTCTGGCGAACTGCGCGAGCTCGTGGTACGAGGCCCGGCCGCCCAGCCAGCGCGAGTGCGCACCCACTTCGACAAGCTCAGCGCCACGCTCCAGGATGGGCGCTGGGCGCTGCAGCGCGAGCAGCTGGCGCTGGCCAGCCAGACGCAGCTCTCCGGCAACGTGGTGACCACCTCGCTGCCGTCGGCAGCCTCGCAGGTGCGCCTGCCCCAGGCGGTCACGCGCCAGCTCGTCGAGCTCGCCGCCTCCGATCCCGAGCTCTCCCGCGGCCTGCGCAAGGGCGACGCCTTCGCCGTCGTGTACGAGGCGCTCACCGCCGAAGGCACCCCGGTGCCCTGGGCCGGGGCTTCCTTCCGCGTGCTGGCCGTGGAGTTCCAGTCGGGCGGCAAGTCGCGCCAGGCTTTCTGGTACGAGGATGCCAAGGGCAAGGGTACCTGGTTCGACCGCGAAGGCAAGGGCCGCAAGTCGGTCTTCCTGACCCTGCCGCTGGATCAGGCCAAGGCCACCTCGGCCTTTGCCGTGCGCATGCATCCGCTGCTGCAGCGCCTGCGCGAGCACCGGGGCATCGACTACTCCGCTCCCCACGGCACGCCCGTGCGGGTGGTGGGCGACGGTGTGGTCACCTACGCCGCGTGGCAGGGTGGCTACGGCAACGTGGTCTATGTCGACCACGGCAGCAACCGCGTGACGCTGTATGCCCACCTCAGCCGCATCGGCGTGCAGCCCGGGCAGCGCGTGGAG
>JBJTVI010000305.1:0-3444 GCA_046081145.1 Rubrivivax sp. | reverse complement strand
GCCCGTGATCGGCAGTTTCGACGAGGCCCGACAGGCCAAGGCCCTGGCCGACCTGCGCAGGCAGGGTCCACCAGCCAGCGATCGGCCGGGCCGGTGGCCTCGAGATCATCCGGCGTCATCGTGAAGAGGTCGCGCGCCTCGAAGCGCGTGGCCACGGCCAGGCCGTTGCGTGCGGCGTTGGCCCGTGCGCGCGCCACCAGCGCTTCGAGCCCCTCCACGCCGAGCACGGTTGCGCCCAGGCGCGCCAGCGGCAGCGAGAAGTTGCCCAGGCCGCAGAACCAGTCGATCACGCGCTCGCCGGGGCGCGGATCGAGCAGGCCGGTGGCGCGCCCCACCAGCATCCGGTTGATGCGCGGGTTGACCTGGGTGAAATCGGTCGGGCGGTAGGGCATGAAGACGTCGAACTCGGGCAGCGCGTAGCCCAGCTCCGGCCCGCCTTCGTCGAGCCGGTGCACCGTGTCGGGCCCCTTGGGCTGCAGCCACCACTGCAGGCCGATGTCCGCGTGGGCCGCGGCGAAGGCCCGCAATCGCTGCCGGTCGGGCTCCGACACCGGCTCGAGGTGCCGCAGCACGAGCGCGAGCGCCGCGTCGCCCACCGCCACCTCGATCTGAGGAATGCGATCGCGCTGATCGAGCGAGCCGACGAGTTCGCGCAGCGGCACGAGCAGGCGCGAGACGGCAGGTGCCAGCACCGGGCAGGTGACCATGTCGGCCACATAGCGCGACTTGCGCTCATGAAAACCCACGAGCACCGTCCCCTTCTTGGCGACGTGGCGCACCGAGAGCCGGGCACGCCAGCGGTAGCCCCAGGCCGGGCCCTCGATCGGGCGCAGCACGCGCGCCGGGCGCACCTTGGCCAGGTGCCAGAGGTCGTCCTCGAGCACACGCTGCTTGACCGCCACCTGTGCCGCCGGGTGCAGGTGCTGCACCTTGCATCCGCCGCAGGCGCCGGCGTGCAGCCCGAAGTGCGGGCAGGCCGGGCGAACGCGCTGCGGGCTCTCGCGCAGCAGGGCCTCGAGCGTGTCCTGCTCCCAGTTGTTCTTGCGCCGCTGCACCTGCACGCGCACCCGCTCACCGGGCAGCGCGCCTTCGATGAAGACCACCTTGCCGTCCGGGCGCCGGGCCACGCCCTGCCCTTCGAGATCCAGCGACTCGACTTCCAGCGCCTCGGCGGCAGGCGCCGCCACGACGGCCACTCCGCCGGGCGGTCGTGCCGGTTCGCCCACCGGGCTCAACGCGCGGGCAGAAGCCGGGCCGGATCCACCGGCCGGCCCTGGCGCCGGATCTCGAAGTGCAGCTGCACGCGCTCGGTCTCGCTGGAGCCCATTTCGGCGATCTTCTGCCCGCGCCGCACGACCTGGTCCTCCTTCACCAGAAGCGTCTGGTTGTGCGCGTAGGCCGAGAGGAAGAGCGCGTTGTGCTTAATGATCACGAGATTGCCGTAACCCCGCAAGCCGGTGCCGGCATAGACCACCCGCCCATCGGCGGCGGCCAGAACGGGGTCGCCCGCCTTGCCGCCAATGGCCAGGCCCTTGGCCTGTCGGGCCTCGTCGAAACTGCCGATCACGGGCCCGCCGGAGGGCCAGGCCCAGGCCACCTCCTCCTCCTCCCGCGCGGTGGGGGCCGAGGCGGTGGCAGGAGCAGGATTGGGCGGGGTCGCGCCGCCGGGGGCGTTCACCGGCGCAGCGCCGGGGGCCGCGACCGGCCCGGCCGGAGGCCCGGACCCCGGCGCGGGAACCGACGCGGGAGTCGGAGCCGACGCCGAGCCCGGCCCCGAGCTGCCCGTAGCGGGTGCCGCAGCCACCGGCCGGCCCTCCAGCGGGCGCGTCTCCACGCGGCCGGAGGGCGTCACGGGGCGGGCCACGGCAGCGCCCGGCTCGACCCCGGGCGGCACCACGCGCAGTTGCTGGCCGACCTCGATCACGTTGGGGTTCTCCAGGCCGTTCCACCGGGCCAGGTCCCGCCAGCTCTGACCGTGGTCGAGCGCGATGCGCCCCAGGATGTCGCCCGGACGCACCGTGTAGTAGCCCGGCCGCGGCTCGGCCGAGGCGGGCTCCGCCACGGGTGGCGTGGCCGGCACGGGTGTGGCGGCCGCTCGAGGGGTCGAAGCAGCGGGCGGGGAGGAAGGTGCCGCAGGGGGCGAGCCGGCCGGGCGGGCCGCGCCGGAGGGGCCGCCCGACCCCGAAGCGGCACCCACCGGACGGCTTTCCACCGGCGCGGGCACGGACCGCGTGGCGCAGCCCGCGAGCGCGACCACCGCGGCGAGCGCGCCCCAGGCGAGCACGCGCCGCGCCGACGAGAATGCGAGAGGGCTCATGCGGTGCCGGATTCTAGGGGGACGAAGTGAACCGCGTCGTGCACGCTGCGTCGCAGGCCCGAGTCGGTGCGGTCGATGACGACGAGCACCTGCCCGCCGTCGGCCGGGCTGTGCAGCGGGGCCACCAGGCGCCCGCCGGGTGCAAGCTGCTCTACCCACGCGGCCGGAAGCTCACCGGCCCCGGCCGCCGAGACGATCGTGTCGTAGGGCGCATTGGGCGGGTGACCGAGCCGGCCGTCCCCCCACACGAGCCGGACCCCCGCGACCCCGGCAGCGTCGAGGTTCGCACGCGCGCGCGCCTGCAGGGGCTTGAGGCGCTCGACGGAGAACACCGAGCGGGCCAGTGCGGCCAGCACCGCGGCCTCGTAGCCGCAGCCCGTGCCGATCTCCAGCACGCGCCCGAGCGGCGCCCGCGCCAGGCTTGCCCCCGGGCGCTCCACCAGCAGGGCCAGCATGCGCGCCACCACGGCCGGCTTACTGATCGTCTGGCCCAGGCCGATCGGCAGGCTCGTATCCTCGTAGGCCTGCGCCATGAGCGCGCTGTCGACGAAGATGTGGCGCGGCACCCTTCCCATCGCCGCGAGCACGGGCTCGCAGCGCACGCCCTCGGAGGCGAGGCGAGCCACCATGCGCGCACGCACGGCCTGCGAATCCAGCCCCACGCCTGTCGGGGCCTGCCGCAGCCGCTCGGCCAGCGCGGCCTCCTCGAGCGGCCGCTGCGGGCGCAGCACCCTGGAGGAAGCGTCCGGCCCCGGGCGCTGACCCGCGGGAGCCTGCGGCAGCCTTGCCGGAAAACCGCCCGGGCGACGGGGGGGCGAGCCGCTCACGCCCTGATGCCGCGGGGTTGCGCGCCGGGGTTCACGCCGTGCCTTACACCTGGGCTCATCACGCCCGGGTGCTCCCGAGGGCGCCCGCCCACACGCCGCAGTGCGCGTGGTCGGTGAGGTCCACCTGCAGCGGGGTGATCGAGACGGCGCCGTTGGCCGTGGCGTGAAAGTCGGTGCCCGGCCCGGCTTCGCGTGCGTCGCCGGCCGGGCCGATCCAGTAGATGTCCTCGCCGCGCGGGTTGGTCTGCCGGATCACCGGCTCGCTGGCGTGGCGCCGCCCGAGCCGCGTGATGAGCCGCG
>JBJTVI010000304.1:0-13461 GCA_046081145.1 Rubrivivax sp. | reverse complement strand
GCTCTTGAAGTCGGCCGGCATGCCGCCGTGCACCTGGCCGTCCTGCTTGACGCCGCGGCGAAAGGGCACGCCCTGCAGGTCACCCTTGAGCGTGTAGCTCCACTGGTGGTAGGGGCAGACGAAATCCTGGCGGTTGCCGTGGCGCTCGCGGCAAAAGCGCATGCCGCGGTGCGCGCAGACGTTTTCCACCACGTTGAGCCCGCCCTGGGCGTCACGCACGAGGATGACGGAGCGCTCGCCCACCACCGTGCGCTTGAAGTCGCCCGGGTTCGGCACCTCGGCCTCCAGGCCCACGTAGCACCAGTGGCCCTTGTAGAAGAAGCGCTCGAGCTCGCGCCGGTAGAGCTCATCGCTGGTGTAGGCGACGAAGGGGATGCGGTGCGTCCCCTCGCCTTCCCAGGCGGGCTGGTCGGGAAAGACGGTGGAGGCGGGCGCGGCTTCGGGCCCAGCTGCCCGGGGCCCTGCAGACGGAGCGGACGGAGCGGACGACGGGCTGTCGAGCATGTTTCAGTCTCCTCGCGTTTCAGCCCTCGCTGGGCGCGCGGCTCAAGGCGTTGTTGGTTTCCACGAGCGTGCGCAGCATGCGCATGAACTGCTTGCGCTGCACGGCGGGAAGGGGCTCGAGGATGCGCTGCTGGGCCCGCAGCATGGCGGGCGTGACCTGCTCGAGCAGAGCCAGGCCCTCGCGGCTGAGGGTGAGCAGGCGCACGCGGCGGTCGTCGGGGTTGGCGTTGCGCTGCAGCAGGCCGCGAGCCTCCAGGCGGTCGATCACGCCGCCGGTGGTGGAGGTGTCCAGGCCGATGGAGCGGGCAAGGGTGCGCTGGTCCACGCCCGGTGCAGAGGCCACGCCCTTGAGCGCGGCGTATTGAACCGGCGTCAGCCCGAAGGGCTCGGCTTCCTGCAGGAAGAGGGCCACGGCGATCTGCTGCAGCCGCCGGATGTGGTAGCCGGGCAGGTCGTCGAGCTCGACGCGGTCGGAGGCGGTCTTGTGCGTGGCCATGCGCGCGTGCCAAGGATATAGGGCAAACCCTGAATCGTCAGTGCTTATCCTATCATTACACTTTTCATCAGTATACTTACTATCGACGGATCGCCTCGCTACCCGGTGACGATCGCCGGATTCAGCCACTCGCCCCACCCCGCCGCCACGCCTCTGGAGCCTGCGATGACCACACCTCGATCTGACCTGCCCGTGATCGTCTCCGGCGGCGGCATCGGTGGCCTGGCCGTGGCACTCGCCCTGGTGCGCCGCGGTTTTCAGGTGACGGTGCTCGAGCAGGCGCCGGAGATCGGCGAGATCGGTGCGGGCATCCAGCTCGGCCCCAACGCCTTCCACGCTTTCGACGCCCTGGGCGTGGGCGACAAGGCGCGCGGCCGCGCCGTCTACACCGACTGCATGGTGATGCACGACGCGGTGGACGAGTCCCTCGTGGGCCGCATCGAGACGGGCGAGGCCTTTCGCCAGCGCTTCGGCAATCCCTATGCCGTGATCCACCGCGCTGACGTGCACCTCTCTTTGCTCGAGGGTGCCCTGCAAAGTGGCCGCGTGAGCTTCCACACCAGCACTCAGGTGCAGCGCTTCGAGCAGGACGAGGCGAGCAAGACCGTCACCGCCATCGATCAGAACGGCAGGCACTGGACGGGCCAGGCGCTGATCGGTGCCGACGGCGGCAAGTCGGTGCTGCGTACGCAGTACGTCAACGACCCGCCGCGCGTCACGGGCCACGTGGTGTACCGCGCCGTGGTGGAGAAGGCCGACTTCCCGGAGAACCTGCGCTGGAACGCCGCGAGCCTGTGGGCCGGCCCCAAGTGCCACCTCGTGCACTACCCGCTGCGCGGGGGCGAGCAGTACAACGTGGTCGTCACCTTCCACAGCCGCCAGCAGGAACAGTGGGGCGTCACCGACGGCAGCAAGGAGGAGGTGGAGAGCTACTTCCAGGGCATCTGCCCGAAGGCGCGCCAGCTCATCGACCTGCCCAAGAGCTGGAAGCGCTGGGCCACGGCCGACCGCGAGCCCATAGACAACTGGGTGTTCGGCCGCGCCACGCTGCTGGGCGACGCCGCCCACCCCACCACGCAGTACATGGCGCAAGGCGCCTGCATGGCCATGGAAGACGCCGTCACCCTGGGCGAGGCCCTGCGCGTGACAGGCAACGCGTGGGACGCCGCGCTGCAGCTCTACCAGAAGAACCGCATCACCCGCACCGCGCGCATCGTGCTCTCGGGGCGCGAAATGGGGCGGCTGTACCACGCCGCGGGCGTGGAGCGCCTGGTGCGCAACGCGCTGTGGAAGGGGCGCTCGCAGGAGCGCTTCTACGATGCCATCGATTGGCTCTACAGCTGGAACGTGAGCAACTGCCTGCAGCACGGCTGAGCCGGCTTCTGCCCGCCACCCGCCGCCTGCCGCCTGCCGCCCGCCGAAACAAGGAGAACCCATGCACGCACTCGGACGCCTGGAAGACCTGCCCCAGGAATACCGCGATGAACTCACCGGGCAGAACCTGGTGCCACTCTGGCCCAACCTGCGTGCGCTGCTGCCCCCGCGCGTGCCGAGCCGCCAGACCCAGCCCACGCACTGGCCTTACGCCACGCTGCGCCCGCTCCTGATGCGCGCGGGCGAGCTCACGCCGATGGAGAAGGCCGAGCGCCGCGTGCTGGTGCTGGCCAACCCCGGCCACGGCCTGGAGAACATGAAGGCGAGCCCGGCCATCTACCTGGGCATGCAGCTGCTGCTGCCGGGCGAGTGGGCGCCCTCGCACCGCCACACCCCCAACGCCGTGCGCATGGTGGTGGAGGGCAACGGCGCGACGACGACCGTCAACGGCGAGAAGTGCCCGATGGAGCGCGGCGACCTCATCCTCACCCCCACCGGCGAGTGGCACGAGCACGAGCACGGCGGCGATGGCCCCGTGGTGTGGCTCGACGTGCTCGACCTGCCGCTCGTCTACTACACCGAGACCTCCTACGCCATCGAGGGCGCACGCCAGAGCGTCAAGCCCGGCCGCGGCGATGCGGTGTATGCCGCCGGCGGCGTCGTGCCCACCTCGGCCTTCGTGCGCAGCCAGGCGGCCTACCCGATGCTGCGCTACCCCTGGGCGAGCACGCGCGGCGCGCTCGTGGCGCTGGCGGCCAACCAGCCGGAGCTCGAGGCGGTGCAAGTCACCTACGTCAACCCCGAAACGGGCCGAGACGTGCAGAACAACCTCTGCTTCCATGCGCTGATGCTGCGCGCGGGCCAGAGCCTGCGGCTGCCGGCGCGCTCGTCCTCGCAGGTCTTTCACCTCATCGAAGGCGGTGTGGACGTGGCGGTGCGGGACAGCCGCTTTGCGTTGGTGGAAGCCGACACCTGCTGCGCCCCCGGCTACGAGGCCGTGACGCTCACCAACCGCTCGGCCACCGAGCCCGCCTTCGTCTTCATCGCCGACGAGTCGCCCCTGCACCGTAAGCTCGGCGTGTACGAAGTGCGCGCCTGAAGTCCCCGCCTGAATCCCCCGGCTGAAGGCCCCCGTTCATCCCTTCTGGTTCGCCATGTCCCACGCCGACAGCACGAGCTTGTCCACCGGTACGCCTGCGCCCTGGACATGACGCGGCGCGGCCTGCAGCTCGCTACCCGCGATAAGGGCCGCCCCTGGGACCTGGGCAAGGACATCGAGTAGGGCTCGGTGTGCTCCGAGCTGGTGCCGATGCAAGGCGTGGTGATCGAGCGCGGCGAGATCGCGCTCGAGGTCAACGGCCAGTTGCGGCAGAAATCCGACGTGAGCAAGCTCATCTGGAACGTCCGCGAGATCCTTGCCGACCTCTCGCTCTTCTATCACCTGCAGCCAGGTGGCCTCATCTACACCGGCACCCCTGAGGGCGTGGGTGCGGTGGTTGCGGGTGACCGGCTCGCCGGCCGCGTCGAGGGCGTGGGCAGCGTGGCGCTCACGGTGGGCCCGGCCGAAGGCGCCTGTTCGGCGGCCCCGCCCTTCACGCGCCCTTGGGCTGCCGGGCGATGTGCGCCTGCACCAGCGTGCCGCCCGCCTCGCCGTTTCGCACCTCCAGCGCGCCGCCGAGCTCGCGGGTGCGCTCGGTCATCCCCACCAGCCCCAGCGAGGCCGGCTTGGAGAAGGCATCGGCCGGCAGGCCAACGCCGTCGTCCTGAACCCGGAGCTCGAGCCGGTCGGGTTGCCCGGCATCCAGGTGCAAGCGCACCGAGCGGGCGCCGGCGTGCTTCTCGATGTTCTGCAGGGCCTCCTGGGCCACGCGGTAGAGGCAGTCGGCCTCGACGGCGGCTGCGTGCAGGGCGCCTTCTTCCCCGCCCTCGACGTGTACCTCGCAGACCACGCCGGTGCGCGCCTCAAACTCCTCCCCGAGCCGGCGCAGGGCCTCCTCCAGGCCCGACTCCTCGAGCAGGCGCGGGCGCAGACCGTTGACGATCCGGCGCGTGGCCACGATCGCGTCCACGGTCTGCGTGGTGGCGCGCTTGAGGCCCTCGTCGCGCTCCGCCTCGTCCAGGTGGGGCCGCTGCCGCAGCGCCGCCAGCTCCAGTGAGATTGCCGTCAGGCGCTGCTGCAGATCGTCGTGCAGTTCACGTGCGATGCGGTGGCGCTCGCGCTGCTCGGCACCGTGCTCGCGGGCCAGCAGGCGGCGCAACTGCTCCTCGCTGCGCCCGTGCCGCTCGGCAGCCTCCCGGTAGGCGTCGAGGGCGGCCTTCCAGCGTGCGCGCGTGCGCCGCAGCACGATGCCCAGGGCGCACACCAGAGTGCCGACCAGGAGCAGGGCCAGCGCGCGCATCCGCCCCGACCCTGTAAGGCCCGCGCTCGCGGGGTGCAGTGCCTCCAGCCCGACATGGGCCACCACCGCCAGGGCCGTCACCACCACCGCGCCGCGGGCCGAGCCCGCCAGGGCGGCCAGCGTGATGGGCAGAAAGTAGAGGAAGGAGGGCGTGTGCGGCAGGCCTGGCGGGGCCTGCATCAGCACCGCCATCAGCCCCGTGAGCGCCACGACCAGGCCGGTTGCCCAGTGGATGGGTCTTTCGAGCAGGGGATGGAGGAAGCGAGGCATCGGAAAAGGGCGAACATTCGACCAATCCGAGCGTAACGTCGTCGACGTTATACGAGCGTCTGCCTCACGGATCAGGTCGTCCTCCGCCCGCCCACGGCCAAGCCGCATGCGCGTGCGGAGCTCAAGCGCTCGCTGTGCTGGCATGCACCCGTGCATCCCGCAACAGCGCAGCCTGCAACGCATCGTCCACCGTCTGAAGCCACACGAGCTGCAACGCGTGGCGCGCCTCCTCGGGGATGTCGGTCAGGTCCTTGCGGTTGCGCGCGGGCAGCATCACGGTGGCCACGCCGGCGCGCAGTGCGGCGAGCACCTTCTCCTTGATGCCGCCCACCGGCAACACCAGGCCGCGCAGGCTGATCTCGCCGGTCATGGCCACGTCCGGCCGCACCGGGCGCTCGCCAGCCATCGAGGCCAGGGCCATGAACATCGCCACGCCTGCGCTCGGGCCATCCTTGGGAATGGCGCCGGCGGGGACGTGCAGGTGCACGTCCACCTCCTCCAGAGCGCGCGCGGGCAGGCCCAGCTGCGTGGCGCGCGACTTCAGCAGCGTGAGCGCGGCCTGCGCGCTTTCCTTCATCACGTCGCCGAGCTGCCCCGTGAGGATGAGCTTGCCGCTGCCGGGCGTGCGCGTGGCCTCGACGAAGAGGATGTCGCCGCCCACGGGTGTCCAGGCCAGGCCCGTGGCCACGCCGGGCAGGGCGCTGCGCAACGCCACCTCGTGCTCCACGGTGGGCGGGCCGAGGATGGCCTCGAGGTCGGCCGCTCCCACGTGCACGCGCCGCGCCCGGCCGGCGGCGATCTCTGTGGTGGCGTGGCGCATCACGCGGCCGATCTCGCGCTCGAGCTGCCTCACGCCGGCCTCGCGCGTCCACGAGGCGGCCATCGCGCGCAGTGCGTCGTCCGTCACCACGCACTGCTCGGTCGTAAGCCCGCAGGCGGTGAGCTGCCGGCCCACGAGGTAGCGGCGCGCGATCTGCAGCTTCTCCTCCTGCGTGTAGCCGGGCAGGTCGATCACCTCCATCCGGTCGCGCACCGGTATGGGCACGGCATCGATGACGTTGGCGGTGGCGATGAAGACCACCCGCGAGAGGTCGAAGGGCAGGCCCAGGTAGTTGTCTCGGAAGGTCCCGTTCTGCTCGGGGTCGAGCACCTCCAGCAGCGCGGCCGACGGATCGCCGCGCGGGCTTGCCGACATCTTGTCGACCTCGTCGAGCATCATCACGCAGTCGCGGGCGCCTGCCTTGCGCAGGCCCTGCACGATGTTGCCGGGCATGGCGCCGATGTAGGCGCGCCGGTGGCCGCGGATCTCCGCCTCGTCGTGCACGCCGCCGAGGGACACGCGCACGAAGGGGCGCTCGAGTGAGCGGGCGATGCTCTGCCCGAGCGAGGTCTTGCCCACCCCGGGTGGCCCCACGAAGCACAGGATCGGGGCGCGCCCGGCAGGGTTGAGCTTCTTCACCGCCAGGAACTCGACGATGCGCTTCTTCACCCGCGGCAGCCCGAAGTGGTCGGTCTCGAGCGTGCGCTGCGCCGCCTCGAGGTCGATGGCCAGCGGCTCGGGCTCGCGCCAGGGCAGCTCCGTCATCCACTCCAGCCAGGTGCGCAGCATCGAGTGCTCGCCCGAGGCCTCGCCCATGCGCTGCAGCCTCGCGAGCTCCTTGCGCGATTGGGCCTCGGCCTCCGGCGGCATCCTGGCAGCCGTGATGGCCTCGGCCAGCCGGGTGAGCTCCTGCGCGCTCTCCCCCTCCTCTCCCAGTTCCTTGCGGATGGCCCGCATCTGCTCCTCCAGCAGCACGCGGCGCTGCCGGTCATCGAGCTGCTCTTTCGTTCGGGCACCGATCTCCTGCGACAGCCGCAGCACCTCGAGCCGGTGCTCCACCAGCGCCAGCACCTCGCGCAGCCGCGCCTCCAGGTCCAGCGTCTCGAGCAGGCGCTGCTTGACGGCGGGTTCGGCGTCCACGAGGCTTGCGGCCAGATCGGCCAGGTGCGAGGGCGAGCGCGTGGATTGCAGCAGCTGCGCCAGCTCCGCAGGCACGCCCGGCAGCAGCCCCAGCACCTCGTTGCCGCGCTGGCGCAGCTGCAACGCGAGCGCCTGCGAGGCGGTGCTGGGCGCGGGCTCGCTCAGCCGCTCGATGCGGGCGGCCAGGAAGGGGTGCCCCTCCACCAGGCCGAGCAGGCGCACGCGCTGCAGGCCCTGGCACACCGCGTGCACCTGCTGATCGTCGCTGCGCAACTGCTGCACCACGTGGGCCAGCGTGCCCACGCCGCACAGCGATTGCGCGCCGGGCTCATCCACGCTCGCATCCTTCTGCAGCACCACCGCGATGGGCACGCGCCGCGAGGCGGCGTGCGCGAGCGCGGCCAGCGAGCGCTGGCGCCCGACCGTCACGGGCACCATCACGTGCGGGAAGAGCACCACGTTGCGCATGGGCACCAGCGGCACCACGTCGGTGGGCAGCTCGATGCCCGGTGCGACGACCTCATCCATCACCTGCCTCCTGTGGGGGGCGCGCCGGGCGGCGCTCCGCCAAGCTTGCAGGCTAGGTCGATTGGCGGGGCGTGCGTTGCGCCGGCGCAGCGCCGGGCTCGGGCGGCAGGAAGGAGGCCAGCCGCGCCTCGTCGAGCCCGGCAAGCGTCTCGTGCGCCAGGCGCTGCAGCACCTCGGCCGCATGCGGCGTGGCCACGTCGATCCCGAGCCCGGCATCGGCGGGCCAGTCGGCGTCCAGGCGCAGGTAGCGGCTGCCCAGGCGGTCCTCGAGCATCGCCTGCACGTGCTGCTGCTGCACCGACAACAGCGTGAGGATCAACCGGCCCTCGGAGAGCCAGCCCACGGCGCCGGCCTGCGGGTCCTCCACGCCTTCACGCGGGCGGTAGCGCTCGGTGGCGGTGCCCACCGAGAGCATCCGGACGCGCTCGGGTGCGATCCCCAGGAAGTGCTGGGCCTCGTGCAGCGCGATCTGGTCGGGCGCCACCGCAAAGAGGCCCCCGTCGGCATACAGCCGCGGCCCCGCCCGGACCGAGGGAAAGTAGGCCGGCGCCGCGCAGGCGGCCATCACCACGTCCACGGCGGCCAGCCCCGCGTCGCTTTCCTGCACCTGCCCGTGCGGGGTCTTGAAGACCTTGGTGCGGCAGGCCAGCACATCCACCGCCGGGATCACGAGCGGGTGCAGCGCATCGCCCAGGCGCCGCTCGCCGAGCACGCCGCGCAGCGCCTCGCGCAGCTCGCGCCCGCCGTACTTCGGGCCCGTGACGGAGCGGCTGAGATCGAGCAGCCGCGAGACGGCCCCCTGTGGCAGCGGCCGGCGCGAGAACACGCGCGGCCCGTGCGCGAGGATGAGTTCCACCACCGTGCGCATGGGCACCTCGAATGCCAGCGCCATCGCGATCAGCGCACCGATGGAGGTGCCCGCCAGCAACCCGAAGCCGCGCGCCAGGGGCCGCCCGGCGCGGGCCTCCAGCCCGGCGAGCACGGTGGCGGTGTACAGCCCGAGGAAGCCACCCCCGGAGAGCGCGAGCACGCGCAGAGTGTCGCCAGGCGAGGGGGCCTGGGCCCGCGCAGGCTGCTCGGGGGCGGGCTCGGGGGTGCTACGGGCCACGGGGTCGCGGGGTGAGGTTTTCGTCGAAGCGCCAGACCCAGATGAGATCCAGCGAGTTCTCCAGCCCGCCCTGCGCCCGCAGCGTGAAGCGCTGGGCGATGCGGTAGATGAGCTGGAAGGTGCCCGCGGTGGCGTTCACGCCGCGCTCGTAGCCCACGTACCAGCGCCGGCTGAGCTGCTTGCCCACCGTGACGATGGTGTCGCGCGAGTCGCCCTCGGTCTGGCGGAAGGAAAGGTCGTCGAGCCCGAAGGTGCGCAGGATGGCGTCGGTGGGGGCCTCGCCCTGGCCGGCCAGCAGCGCGGTGGCGGCGCGTTGCAGCACGGCGGTGTCGGCCCGGCCGAGGCCCTCGGTCGGTCGCCCGAGCAGCAGCCACGAGAGTTTCTCGGTCTCGGCCATCTCCGGCTCGCTGTAGAGCTTGGCGCGCAGGCCCTGCAGCGGCCCGGTGATGGCCACGCCCACGCGCGTGTCGATCTTCGGGCGCAGGGCCAGCACATCCAGCCGTGCCGATTCCAGCGGCCCGGCCAGCGTGAGCACGCCGCGCTCGATCTCCAGCTTCTGGCCGTAGCCGGCGTAGGTGCCGTCCTCGGTGCGCACCGCGCCCTGCACGGCCAGCCGCCCGCCCGGGGTGCTCACGCGCAGCTGGCCGCGCAGGCCGGTGTCGATGCCGTAGCCGCGCAGGCGCAGCTTCTCGCCCAGCTCGATCTCCAGCGCCACCTGGGCGTTGCGCATCACCGCGGGCATGGGTGCGGGCACCGGCAGCGCCAGGGTGGCCTCCTCGCTGCGCCGCACGGTCACGTCCTCGTCGAGGGCAGGCGCGTCGCGGCGCGAGAGGTCGAACAGCCCGCTGTCCACCGCCAGCCGCCCGGTGGCGCGCAGCCGCTCGGGCTGCAGCAGCAGCCGCCCTTCGCCGCTGGCCACGAGCTGCCGGTCCACCCGCCCCAGGACGCGAAAGCGCGAGGCGCGCGCGCGCAGGTCTGCGCCGGGAGCGGCACCCAGAGTGGCCGTGCCCTCGGCCGTGAGGGTGCCTTCGCCGCCGCGCAGGCTCAGGCGCTGGATGCGTGCCGTCTCGCCCTCGAGCGTGACGAGCAGCTCGCCGTCGCTGAAGGCCACGCCCTGCAGCAGGTTGCGAACGGCCACGCCGGCCGCCCGCAGCTCGCCCGTCACCAGCGGCGTGCCCACCGTGCCCGACAGCCGCGCCGTGCTCGCAAGCTCGCCGCCGATGCGCCAGCCCGGGGGCAGCCAGGTGGCCCACACACCCAGTTGCGGCACCTGCAGGTTGAGCGCTCCTTCCAGCGGCGCCTCGTCGCGCGGCCAGCGATCCTGCGGCGTCGCGCGGGCGGTGAGGGCTCCCGAGACCCGGCCCACCTGCGTGCCCACGAGAAGCGGCGTCACGCGCCACTGGCCGTCTCGTGCCACCAGCGCAAGTTCGGCCTGCGTGATCCCCAGGGCCTGCGGCGTGTTGCCGCTTTCGAGCAGCTGCAGGTCGCCATCGTGGCGCTGCAGCGCGATGTCGGCGCTGAAGCGCTCGCCAGCGCGCACGTCCAGCCGGGCGCCCATGCGCAGGTCTCCGCCCCAGCGCAGGCCCGTGCCGGCACGCTGCAGGAAGGGCGCCACCAGCGTGGGCGAGATCTCGGCGCGCAGCTCCAGATCGGGGTGGCCGGCGTGGGCGCGCCAGCGCACCTCGTCCCAGCGCAGCATCACCCCGCCGGCCAGCGTCGCCCGCCCGGCCTGCGCCTGCAGCCAGGTCGGCTCCCAGTCGCGGCCCAGGCGGATCTCGCCGCGCAGTTCGCGGGCGTCGAGCCACGAGGCGTCGGCCGGGCTGGAGCGGCGCTCGAGCGCGCCATCCCACACACCCGCCGAGAGCCGCTCCAGCGTGCCGCGCCAGATGCCGCCGCCCTCGGTCACACCGTTCCAGCTTCCCGAGCCGCGCAGCACGGCCTGAGTGCCGGCGGCCGGCTGCAGGCCGAGCGTGCGCGCCAGCAGGGGTGGCGGCTGCAGCGGCGCGGCCACCTCCAGTGCCAGGGTGTGCTCGCGCGGCGTGCCGCGCAGCTGTGCGCGCAGGCTGGCCGCGCGCAGCGCCCCCACGCGCGCCTGCAGCACCTCGGTGGTGAGAGCCAGCGGGGCGTCGCGGCCCGGCTCCATCTGCCACTCGATCGTGCCTCGCGCCAGGGCCAGCTCGGCCGCACGCAAATCGGTTGCACGCAGCCGGCCCTCGGTGCGCAGCGCGGGCCAGCGCCCCTGCGCCGAGAGCCGCCCCTGGACACTGCCGGCCTGAGGCGTCCAGCGCGCCAGCGCCGGGTGCAGGGCCGCCAGCGGGGCAAGCCCCGCCAGCTCGGGGGCCTCCACCTCCAGCTCGAGGCGGTCCGCCTCGCCGCGGCCGGTGGGGTCACCCGAGCCGCTGGCCGAAAACAGGTTGCGCGCCAGCTGCGCGCGCCCCTGGAAGCGGGCCCGGGGCTCGCCTGCGCCAGGCTCCTGCGTGAAGGCCAGCCGGGCCTGCAGCGGCACCCCCGCGAGCAGGGAGTCGCGCAGCTCGAGCTGGCCCTCACCCTGCAGCGATTGCAGCCACTGCAGCGGGGCGCGCGCGGCCGAATCGGCCGGTAGCGTGAGGTCGAGCTTCCAGTTGGCGTTGAAGCGGTGCGGGCCACGCCGCCATGCCGAGCCTTCCCCGCCCGGGAACCACAGCAGCGGGTCGAAGCTGTCGAGCCGGCCCTCGCTGCGGGCCAGCCAGCGCGCGCCCGGCGCGGCCTGAAGGCTGGCGCTGAAGTCCGCGCTGGCCGCGCCCGAGGCGGCGCGCAGCCGGGTGAGCGTCACCTCGCGCGCTGTGGCGCGGCCTTCGAAGGCGAGCGTCACCGGCTGCGGGCGTACGTCCAGCGCACCCTGCAGCTCGCCCCGGAAGGCCAGGCTCGGCGGCGTGCGGGCCATTGCCGGGGTGCCCCGGGCGAGGAGCGCGCCGCTGGCCTGCAGCTGCAGCGGCCCGGATACCCGCATCGCCGGCGCGTGGCGGTCGAGCTCCTGGGGCCGCAGCGCCGGGAGCTGCGTGTCTAGGCTGAGGCTGCCATCGCGCCAGCTGCCACTGCCGCGCCAGCGCCCGGCCTCGCCGGAGGGGCCGGCGAACACCACCTCGAAGCCCGTGGCCTGCAGCTGCTCGATGTCGGTGGAGGGAGCCTGCATTGAAGCCTGCAGCCGCCGCACCGGCACGCGGCGCTCGTCGAGCCGGCCGGGCAGCAGGTTGTCGAAGTCGAGCGCCACCTGCAGCGGCTGCCCGGCCGTGCGCGGGCGCAGCGTGGCCCGCCCCGAGAGCCGGGTCTGCGGCGCTTGGCTGACCAGCGCGGCCAGATCGAGGGCGCGCGTGCGCAGCTCCAGTTGCCCCAGCGGCCAGGCCGCGAAGGGCCGCACCTGGGCTGTTGCGTCGCCCGAGGCGAGCTCGCGGCCCGCGGCCGACAGCCCGCGCAGCTCCGCGCGCAGCGTGAAGGCCTCCAGCACGCCGGCGGCCTCGGCGCGCGCCTGCCAGGGCGGGGCGCTGCCGGTGCTGGCCGCCTGCAGTGAGGCCTCGAGCCTGAATGGCGGGCGCACCTCCACGCGGGCCTGGCCATCGCGCACCTCGAGCTGATCCCACGCAAACGAGAGGCCCTGGATGTGGTGCCGCACCGGCTGCGAGCCTGGCTTGGCGCCCACCGTCGCGCCGGGCACCGCGCCGTCGGGCCCGGATTGCAGGCGCAGCGAGGCGCGCAGCCCGCGCACGGGCTGCCAGGCGTCCACGCGCAGCGTCTCCACCGTCACGGCCGGTGCCTCGAGCGCCAGCGGCAGCGCGAGGCTGCGGGGCACCGGGGGTGTGCCCGTGCCGGGCGCGCTGCGCACCCGCGCCTCGCGTGCGTGCAGGCTGCCCACCCGCACCCCGGCCCAGACATCGGCAGCCACCCACCAGCGCCACTGGGCGTCCTCCCAGCGCAGGCCCTCGAGCACCACTTCGGCTCCCGCGCCGGGCAGCTGCAGGCGCAGCCGCTCGGCGGCAAAGGCCCGCCCGAGCAGCGCCCCCTGCGGCGCACGCACCTCCACGCCGGGCAGGAGCGGCAGGAGCCAGGCCGTGCCCGCCTCGGAGCGCAGCACGCCGTAGAGAGTGGCCACGGCTGCCACCGGCAGCACCACCATGCCTGCCAGCCCGCCCAGCAGCGCCGTGAGCGCGCTGCTGGCCAGCGCCCAGCGCGCCTTGGGCGGCGCAGGCGCCCGACCAGGCGTTGCGGCAGGGGCCGGGGCAGGGGCGGGCGACTCGCTCACGCCGGGCACCTCCCTAGAACACGATGCCCAGGCTGAAGTGCAGCCGCCACTGCTGCACCTCCAGGCCGCGCGCGACATCGAGCTTGAGCGGGCCCACGGGGCTGCGCCAGCGCACACCCGCGCCCACGCCCACGGCTGGCCGCAGCGCCCCCAGGCTGGCAGCCGCCTGCCCGGCATCGACGAAGGCGGCCCCCCACAGCGTGGGCATGTCGGACCACATCGGCCGCGCCACCTCCACGCTGGTCGTGAGCAGCGTGTTGCCGCTGCCGATCGTGCCGGCCGTCACCGGGCCCAGGCTGCGGTAGGCGTAGCCGCGCACGGAGTCGTCGCCGCCGGCCCGAAAGCGCAGGGCCTCTGGCACCTCCAGGCCGGCCGGCACGAAGACCTGCCCGAGCTCCAGGCGCGCCTGCGCGTACCAGCGCTGGGGCAGCGGCCGGTACAGCGTCGCCCGGGCGTAGGCGCGCCCGAAGCCCCCCGAATCGCCGTTGCTGGCGTTGGCCGACCCGCCGCCGAGCTCCACGCGCAGCGTGCGGCCGTCGGTGGGCA